>JALWRU010000325.1 GCA_026994095.1 Nitrospira sp.
TCGACCGCGATCACCCCAATGGCGTCAGCCTCATTCTTGTTCTGCGCAGCGGGTACATAGCCCCGACCCACGTTGACTTTCATCTCCATCTCCAGTGTGGAGTCGCTGTTCAGCGTCGCCAATACCAGATCCGGGTTGAGCACTTCAACGTTGGAATCGCACTTCACATCCTTGCCGGTTACCGGACCAGCCTTGGATTTTTTAATGGTAATAGTGCGCTCATCCATGCTGTGGCTCTTGAGCCGCAACTGTTTGATGTTCAACACTAAATCGGTGACATCTTCGCGCACACCGGGGATGTTGGTGAACTCGTGCAGGGCCCCTTCCACCCGGATCGAAGTCACCGCCGCTCCAGCGATAGACGACAGCAGCACACGCCTCAGGGCGTTGCCAATAGTGGTCCCGAAACCACGCTCGAACGGCTCAGCATAAAACTTGCCGTAGGTGTCTGTCAGGGTCTGTCGATCCACTTCCAGGGTCTTGGGAGACTGGAAATCAGGCGTTTGAATCAGCATGAAACCTCGTAAATAAATCTAGCGCGGCTGCGCGATTGCGCGGCCACTGGTACAAAGCGATCGAACGGATCGAGTTAGCGGGAGTACAACTCCACCACCAACTGCTCGTTCACCTCGTGATCAATCTGTTCACGCAAGGGCATCTGCCGAACGGTTCCGGCAAAGTCCTCCGGCTTGACTTCCAGCCACTCCGGCAGCCCGCGACCCATGACACTTTCCATGGCGTCCACCACGTAGCCGTTGGCCCGCGACTTGTCGCGAATGGTGATCTGATCACCCACCTTGGTGGCGTAGGACGGAATCGTCACCTTGCGGCCATTGACCCGCATGTGGCCGTGGTTCACCAACTGCCGCGCCTGAGCACGGGACTTGGCAAAACCCATCCGGTACACCACGTTGTCCAGCCGGGTCTCCAGCATGGCCATGAGGTTGTGACCGGTAATGCCGGTACGGCGCTCAGCCTTCTTGTACAGCACCCGGAACTGCTTCTCCAGCAGCCCGTAAATGCGGCGCACTTTCTGCTTCTCGCGCAACTGAATGGCGTAGTCGCTGGGCTTCTTGGGCCGCCGGGACTGGCCGTGCTGCCCCGGTACGTAAGCGCGGCGATCAATCGCACACTTCTCTTTAAAACAGCGGTCCCCCTTAAGGAACAACTTAACCCCTTCGCGCCGGCAAAGCCGACAAACTGCATCTGTATATCGAGCCACGTTACTTCCTAACCGATCAAAATACTAAACGCGACGACGCTTGCACGGCCGACACCCATTATGGGGAATCGGCGTGACGTCGCGAATGACGGTGATTTTCAACCCGGAGGCCACCAGGGCCCGCACAGCAGACTCGCGCCCCGGACCGGGACCCTTAACCTGCACCTCAACCTCACGCATGCCATGGTCCATGGCCTGCTTGCTGGCCGACTCGGCGGCACGCTGAGCGGCGTAAGGAGTGCTTTTACGCGACCCCTTAAAACCCTGCCCACCGGCGCTGGCCCAAGCCACCACATTACCGGCCCGATCGCTCAAGGTCACAATGGTGTTGTTAAACGTGGCGCGCACATGGGCGATCCCCAAGGGCACGTTTTTCTTCTCACGCTTTTTTCCGCGAACAGCCATACCTACCTACTTCTTTTTACCGGGAACGGTACGCGCCCGGCCCTTGCGGGTGCGGGCATTGGTTTTTGTGCGCTGACCACGAACCGGCAAACCGCGACGATGTCGCAGGCCGCGATAGCAGCCAATGTCCATCATGCGCTTCACGTCCATGGAGACCTTGCGTCGAAGGTCACCTTCGATCATCCAGTTCTCTTCCAGTTCGTCGCGCAGACGAATCAGCTCCTGCTCGGTAAGGTCTGCACCTTTCGTCGCCGGGTCCAGCTTTAATGTCTCGATGATCTTGGTGGCCGACGATCGGCCAATGCCGAAGATCGCCGTCAACCCGATATCAATGCGTTTACGAGACGGAATCTCAACGCCAACTATGCGTGCCAAAACCTAGGCCCTCCTAACCTGCATCAACCCTGGCGCTGTTTGTGCTTGGGGTTGACACAGATGACCCGCACCACACGACGGCGGCGGATCACCTTACATTTTTCACAAATTGGTTTGACCGAAGCACGAACCTTCATCGCTCAATCCTTTTTCACAACATCCGATAAAACCCGAGGGCTAGCGCGCAAGCGCAGCCTTCAAATCGGAATAGACCTGATCGGCCGACGTCTCCGCCGGCACATTTACCAACAATCCCAGATTCGCATAATAGTCCAGCAACGGCTGCGTACTCTGCTGGTACACCTCCAGTCGCTTGCGAATCACAGCCTCCTGATCGTCGTCGCGCTGAATCAATGCAGCGCCACACCGATCACACACACCGTCAGCCTTTGGCGCCGCAAACACAACATGGAACATGGCCTGACAACCAGAACATGTGCGACGCCCGCTCAGGCGTTCAATCAAAGACTTCTCCGACACCTGGAAGGCGACCGCCCGATCCAAGGGTGCCGAAAAGCCCGTGAGTATATCACCAAGAGATGCGGCTTGACCAGTAGTTCTTGGAAATCCATCCAGAATGAATCCCTTGGCACATTCCGGCGAGGCCAACTTGTCCCGCACGATGCCGATCACCACCTCGTCTGGCACCAACTGCCCCGCATCCATGCAGGCTTTTGCCTCAACTCCCTGGGGAGTTTGATCTGCTACCGCCTGCCGCAACACGTCGCCGGTGGAGATCTGCGGGATACCCCACTCCTCTCCCAAACGGCTGGCCTGGGTGCCTTTTCCAGCCCCGGGTGGTCCCAAAAATACCAGTCGCATCAGCTTTGCCTGCCCTTGACCTTGCCCTTGCGCAAGAACCCGTCGTAGTTGCGCTGGATCATATGGGTCTCAATCTGTTGGGCCGTATCCAGCCCCACACCCACCACAATGAGCAGCGACGTACCGCCAAAATAGAACGGCAAATTGGCTTTATAAAGAAGCACTTCCGGGATTACGCAGACAATGGCCAGATAGATCGCACCGGCAAACGTAATCCGGGTCAATACATAGTAGATGTAATCCGAGGTGCGTTTACCCGGGCGAATTCCAGGGATAAACCCGCCACTCTTCTTCATGTTGTCCGCCATGTCCACCGGGTTCAACACCACTGCGGTATAGAAGAACGCGAAGAAGACAATCAGAGTGACATAGACCAACGTATACAGCGGCTGACCGGGGCTCAGCGCAGTCGACATACTCTTTACCCAAGGGATCGAAGAGAAGCCCGCGATAATCGACGGAAAGGCGATCAACGACGACGCAAAGATCGGTGGGATCACACCAGCGGTATTAATTTTCAACGGGATGTGGGTATTTTGTCCCCCGTACACCCGGTTGCCCACCACCCGCCGCGCATACTGCACCGACAACTTTCGCCGGCCGGATTCCAGGAACACGATGGCCCCCACCAGAAACGCCATCATCACCACCAATGCACCGATCAGCACAATGTTGAGCTGGCCAGTGGTATAAAGCTGATAGGTGCTGACAATACCCGCAGGCATGCCGGACACAATGCCGGAGAAGATGATTAACGAGATGCCGTTGCCGATTCCCCGCTCGGTGATCTGCTCACCCAACCACATCAACATGGCCGTGCCACCCACCAGGGTAATGACGGTCATCATGCGGAAACTCCAGCCCGGATCGGCCACGAACTGACCGCCGTTCATCCCCTCCAGACCCACCGCCATAAAGCTGGCCTGAACCAGCGCGATGGTAATGGTCAGATAGCGGGTGTACTGGGTGATCTTGTGACGCCCGCTCTCCCCCTCTTTCTGGAGCAGGGCAAGCGCTGGCAGTACCACGGTCATCAACTGCATGATGATCGACGCGGTAATGTAGGGCATGATCCCCAATGCCACAATGGTGACACGGGAGAGCGCTCCACCGGAGAAGATGTCCAGGAAGCCCATGATCGCCCCGCCCTTTTCAAGCAGGAACGAACTTAGCGCTTCACCGTTGATCCCCGGAGTGGGTACGTGGGCTGCAAACCGATAGGCTGCGAGCACCCCGAGCGTGAATAAAATCCGTGAGCGTAACTCAGGGATCTTAAGAATGTTTCGAAATACAGTGGCGACACGCGAAAACACGAACCGATCCCCTTACTGCCGGCTACCGACCCGCGCTTTCACGGGCCGTCAAACGAGGT
>JALWRU010000326.1 GCA_026994095.1 Nitrospira sp.
TGTTTGCGGCATCTTCAGCCGCTCCCTCTGCCCGGGGAACCGGTCGCCAAACGCTCTGTTCAGGTGGGGTTTGGCGACCGGTAATTTTTCCTCCCCCCTGCACTCCCCCGCCCTTGCCCGACCACAACACGGCGCGGTTTACTGCCCAATCTGGCCGCAGAATTTGCTACCATAGCCACGCTCAACAACCCGTTTGTGAGACGCCATGCGCCACGCCCCGTTTGTCCACCTGCGTTGCCAGACCGAGTACAGTCTGCTGGCCACCACCACCCGTGTAAAAGCGCTGGTTAAGCGCGCCGCCGAGTATCGCCTGCCGGCATTGGCACTGACCGATCAGGGCAATCTGTTTGCCGCCGTACAGTTCTATCAGGCAGCCTTTGACGCGGGCATCAAACCGATCCTTGGCTGTCAGGTCTATCTGGCCCCCGGCGACCGCACAGAGCCGCCGCGCACCCCCGCCGATCAACCACCCGAGCTGCTGTTACTGGCCCGCAACATGAGCGGCTGGCGCAGCCTCATGGCGCTCATCTCCGCCGCCCATCTGGAGTCCATGTTTGACCGTCCACAGGTGGACCGGGCTCTGTTGGCAAAACATGCCGACGGCCTCATCTGCCTCACCGGCGGCCGCGAAGGTGCCCTGCCCACCCGTCTGGCAGACGGCGATCAGGACGGTGCGGTTGAACTGCTGCGCTGGCTCAAAACCACCTACGGCAACGACAACCTCTATATAGAGATTTGCGAAAACCGCGCCGACGCCCGACGGCCCGTCAATCTGGCGCTCATCGACCTGGCCCACAGCACCGACACGCCGCTGGTAGCCACCAGTGAAAGCGCCTACCTTAACCCGGAGGACGCCCGCGCCCACGACGCCATGTTGTGCATCGGCCAAGGCAAACTCATGGACGAGGAGGACCGCCTGCGGCTGCCGGAGGGGGAGTTCCATTTTCGCTCCCCGGACGATCTGCTGGCCGACTTTGCCGACCTGCCGGACGCCATTGAAAACACCCTTCACATCGCCCGGCGCTGCAATCTGGATTTTCGCTTTGAAGATGCCCACATGCCCGCCTTCCCGGTGCCGGAAGGGGTCACCCCGGAGGAGTATCTGGCTGAACAGGTGATGACCGGCATCCGTCAGCGCATGCAGCAGCTCGGCACCCCTGAAGAGAAGCAGCAGACCTATATTGACCGGGTCCAGTGGGAACTGGATACCATCAATCGCATGGGTTATCCCGGCTATTTTCTGATCGTCTGGGACATCATGCGCTACGCCCGCGACGAGCATATTCCGGTGGGGCCGGGCCGTGGCTCTGCCGCCGGGTCGCTGGTGGCCTATGCCCTCGGCATCACCGATCTGGACCCGCTGCCCTACAACCTGCTGTTTGAGCGGTTCTTAAACCCGGAGCGGGTCTCCCTGCCGGATATCGACATGGATTTCTGCATGGACAACCGCGACCGGTTGATCCAGTACGTAGCCAAGGCCTACGGCAGCGACCATGTATGCCAGATCATCACCTTCGGTACCATGGGGGCCAAGGCGGTGCTGCGGGATGTGGCGCGGGTGCTGGATTTTTCGTTTATGGAGAGCGACCGCATCGCCAAGCTGGTGCCCAACACCCTCGGCATGACCCTGCCGGAGGCCCTCAAGGAAGAGCCGCGCCTGCAACAGATGGTCAACGACGACAGCCGCGTGGCCGAGTTGATGGACATTGCCCTGTCGCTGGAAGGGGTCGCCCGCCACGCCTCCACCCACGCCGCCGGGGTGGTGATCTCCGATGCGGAGCTGACCCACCACACCCCGCTCTATCGCGGCTCTAACGGCGAGCCGGTGTCTCACTTCGCCAAGGACGACGCCGAGGCCATGGGGCTGGTGAAGTTCGATTTTCTGGGCTTAAAAACCCTCACCGTGATCGATCATGCGGTGCAGGAGGTGGCCCGGCGCGGCATCTCGCTGGAGGTCTCCACCCTGCCGCTGGACGAGCCGACGACCTATGCGCTGCTGTGCAAGGGCGACACCACCGGGGTGTTCCAGCTGGAGTCCTCCGGCATGCGCGACCTGATCGTCAAGATGCAGCCGGACTGCTTTGAAGACCTGGTGGCACTGTTGGCGCTCTACCGTCCCGGCCCCATCGGCTCGGGCATGCTGGACGATTTTATTGGCCGTAAAAAGGGCACCACCCCCATCACCTACGACCTGCCGGAGCTGGAGCCGATCCTGTCGGAGACCTACGGGGTCATCGTCTATCAGGAACAGGTGATGCGCATCGCCAACGTGGTGGCCGGGTACTCCCTCGGCGACGCGGATTTGTTGCGCCGCGCCATGGGCAAGAAAAAAGCCTCCGAGATGGAGAAGCAAAAACAGCGCTTCATCGCCGGGGCCACCGAGTTGGGTCACAAGGCCGATATTGCCGAACGCATCTTCGACCTGATGGCCTACTTTGCCGGTTACGGCTTTAACAAATCCCACTCCGCCGCCTATGCGGTCATCAGCTTTCAGACCGCCTACTTGAAGGCCCACCATCCGGTGCCGTTTTTGGCCTCCCTGCTCACCAACGACATGGGCAACCCGGACAAGACCGCCAAAAACATCGCCGAAACCAAAGACATGAAGATCCGGCTGTTGCCGCCGGACGTGAACCAGAGCCAGGTGCGGTTTGTCACTGAAACCCTCCCGGACGCCCCTGCCGACGGCCCGCCCACCGGGCCGGAAACCCTCGGCATCCGCTACGGTCTGGGCGGCATCAAAGGGGTGGGCGAGGCGGCGCTGGAGTCCATCGTCGCGGCCCGCAAGGGCGGCCCCTATGTGGACCTGTTCGACCTGTGCCGCCGCATCGATCTGAACAAGGCCAACAAACGTGTGCTGGAGGCACTGATCGCCGCTGGTGCCTGTGACGCCTTCGGCTCCCGCGGGGTGCTGGCCGCCGAACTGGAATCGGCCATGCAGGCGGGCAGCCAGCGGGCCAAAGAGCGGGAGAGCGGTCAGGTATCGATCTTCGGCGACGACGAACCGGCGTTGATGCCCACCGCCAACGGCGACCGTAGAGCGCTGGAATGGGACCCCCACGAGACGCTGGTCAAAGAAAAAGAGGCCTTGGGCTTCTATTTAAGTGCTCACCCCATGGAGCGCCACCGGGCCGAGGCCAAACGCTACGGCAACGCCCATCTGGGTAACCTGCAACGGCGCGACGAAGGCCGCGAGGTGCGGGTGGTGGCGATCCTGGTGGCCGTGCGCACCCGCATCACCAAAAAGGGCGAGCGCATGGCCTTTTTGATGGTGGAAGACGAGTTCGGGCAGGCCGAGGTGATTACCTTTCCCGACACCTTCGGGCCGATCGCCGACAAGCTGGAGAACGACATCACCCTGCTCATCACCGGCACCGTCGAGGCCGATGACGGCGGCGGACGCGGCCCGGCCAAGATCAAGGCCAGCAAGGTGGAGTTATTATCCGAAGTGCGCCAGCGACAGGTGCGGCTGGTAACTCTGCGATTTACCTCCACCGGCGTGACCCCGGCAGACCTGGTGGCTTTACGGGCCATGCTGGAGGAGCATCCGGGCAACTGCCGGGTGCGCCTGCGGGTACATGTACCCGGTCAGGTAGACGCCACATTGGCGGCGGACGACTCCCTGCGGGTGGCCGCCGACGATCAACTGGTGCGGCGGGTGGAACGCATGTTGGGCCGCGATAGCGTAGCGTTTGCCTGAATAGTTGCGGTACAGTACAGACGGTTTTTTTTGTTTTTTTCGTTGGGAGTGATTCGTGCGCCACTATCTGGATTTTGAACGGCCCCTGGCCGACATCCATGAACAGATCGATAAACTGCATGCGTCGGCGGACGAAAATGGGCCCAGCGACAAAGAGCTGGAGAAGCTCAACCTGAAGGCCCGCAAAATCGAGGGTGAGCTGTATAAAAAGCTCACCCCCTGGCAAAAAACCCAGATGGCCCGCCACCCGGAACGCCCCAGCATGCTGGAGTATCTGGAGTTGCTGTCAGAAGGGTTTATGGAGTTGCACGGCGATCGGCACTTTGCCGACGACCCGGCCATGGTGGGCGGCATCGGTCGCATCGGCAACCGCGAAGTGGTCATGCTGGGCCACCAGAAGGGCCGTAACCTAAAAGCCCGCATGGCCCGCAACTTCGGCATGGCCAACCCGGAAGGGTATCGCAAAGCCCTGCGCCTGATGGAGCTGGCC
>JALWRU010000327.1 GCA_026994095.1 Nitrospira sp.
AAGACGAGCGTACCATCCGCTGGTACATCATCGGTACCGCCATCGCCACCACCGCGCTGACCATCGCCATGTACATCGGCTTCAGCAGTGTAGAAGACACCGCATGGCTGCGCCCTGCCGAGTTGACCGATGCCTCGATGGCCCTGTCGACCGTCCATCGTGCAGCCACGCAAGCGGGGGTCCTGCAGGTGCGTGACGACAGCCCGACCGCCCTGTCTGGCTGGATCAATGAGCGCATCGACCACCAGATCACGGTGCCGGATCTGTCGTCTGAGGGGCTTTATCCGGTGGGCGCACGGCTGCTGCTGATGGCCCGCTCCGACTGGCCGATGATTCAGTACGCCGACCGCACTGGCCAACACTCGGACGTATTTGTGGTGGCGGCCCCGGCAGGCGAAGTGCGCGCCCCGGCCCAGTCGGTGATGGAGCCGGTGGCCGGACAGGACACCTACGTGGACCGGGTCCACAAGGTCGGCGTGATGTACCTGACATTGGGGGATACTGACTGGATGGTCTTAAGCTCCGAGGATGACGCTTTGCACCGCACCGTAGTCACCACGCTGGTAGCGCAGCAGGGATGAACACCACCCGCCTGCTTCGCCTGCGTCGCACGGTTCAGTGGGTGACCCTGTTGGGGGTCTGTGCCCTGCCATTTCTGGGCGGGGTGCAGATCAACGTAGAGGATGGTCGGCTACTGCTGTTTGGTCGCCAGATCGGATTTGGTGATGCCTATCTGATGTTGGGTGGGCTGGGTTTGATGCTGTCTGTTGGCGCGCTGCTGTTCTACCCGCTGGGGCAGAGTTTTTGTGGTTGGATGTGCCCGCAGAATACGGTGTCGGAGCTGATGGGGGGGCTGCTCCAGCGATTGCTGGGGCGGCACGCCTCCGACAGCCTTGATCCTCAAAAAGGGTCGGCCCACACCGGTCGCAGAGGGTTGGCGAGGGTGGCTGCATGGCTGGCCTTTGCCTGTGTGGTGCTGGTCATTTCGGTGGTCGCTACCGGCACGGTATTGCATTACTACCACCCCACCTCCGAATTACTTGAAAACCTGTCGAATGTGGCCCACCACAAGACCTTTTGGGCCTTTGCGGTCATGCTGCTGGTGCTGTTTGTGCTCGATTTCGGGCTGTTTCGCCATGTGTGGTGCAAATATATGTGTGTGGCAGGGCTGATCCAGAGCCTGTTTCGCGGGCGCGATACCTTGCAGATTCGCTTTGATACCGCCCGTGCGGACGACTGTCGTAGCTGTTCACTCTGTCAGGAGGTCTGCCCGGTGGATCTGGACCCGCGCCAGCCGGAGGTGGATACCCGCTGTTTTAACTGCGGCATCTGCATTGATGCCTGTGACTCCTATCTGGGGCGCTTTGACAAGCCGCGTTTGCTCAACTTCGGTATGGGCACCCGGGCGGCCCAGTTGATCCGCATTGAAGGGGGCAAGAGCCCGTTGTGGTCCGGTCGCACCCTGTGGCCACTGGCAGGAATGGCCCTGTCGATCACGGTGTTGCTGGTGGGCTTGTCCCAGTCCACCGCATTGGGGTTGAGCTTGCAGGCCCAACGGCCAGAGCCGGGCGGCACAGGTATTCGGTTTAGTGCTGAAGTGGTCAACCACAAGACCACCGCAGCCACCTATACCGTGCGGGTAGAGGGGTTGCCACCGGGCCAGATACAGATGGGGCGAACCACCATCACGCTGGCCGCCGGAGAGCGCTTGCAACTACCGTTGCGGGTCACTCAAGAGGGGCTTGCCAACGACCGGCCTTACCCCATCTCGCTGGTCTTTACCGATACGGCAAGCGGCGCGGTGGAGCAGGTCTCGGCCACCTATTTTATGCCGGGATAGCATCTCGTAGCGCGGCCTTGTCAGTGGTATGCTAAACCCATACTGTGTTCACTATATGAGCCAGATGCCTGGCCGACTGGCCGGGCAGCCTTTTTTAATCGGTCGGGTGCTGGAGATGATCACCGGTACCCCTTGCGGAGTGACCTGACCATGTGGAAATCAGCTTCCGGTGTGATTGCAATTGCCCTTGCGTTTACTTTTGCCGCCGTGCCCGCACAGGCAGCCGAACGTCTCAACGGGTTTGTCGGGATCGATGTGATGACCTGGAACTATGAGGAGAACGGTGTTGGCGATCTGGGTGCCAGCACCCTGCGACTGCGCGCCGGTCAGGACGTGACCCCCTACGTGGGCTGGGAGGTTCATCTGGCCACCGGCGGCGACGATGCGGTCTCGGGTGCCAATCTGGAGCTGGACTGGCTCTACAGCCTGTTTATGCGCGGCACACTACCCTACGGCAATGCCCGCATCTCGGCGTTGGTGGGCTTGACCGGGGTCAATATGAACGGCACTCCGGGTCTGGCCATCTCCGATGGGGAGAGCGGCCTGTCCCTGGGTGGCATCGCCGACTACGCCATCACCGATCGGTTCCGGGCCTCTATCGACTACATTATGTACATGGACCAGAGCGATTTGACCATCACCGCTTTCAGCTTTGGTGTGGCCTATACCTTTTAGGCGGCCCCGACCCGATACCGGTCAATAGAGCTCGCCATCCTGCTGGTACATCGGATGATACGGCCCGGCAGGCAGCCCGTGATGGGGCTGGATGACGGCAATCTGGTTGGCTTGCTGGGTCAGCGGGATGTAGTTGGGCGCAGCCTTGGTGACTGCCGCGGTAACGGCAGCTGCTAACAGGTCGACCAGTGCATTACCGCTGCTATTGTTGTTCTGTGGTTTATAGACCATGGCGGCCTCATTGCGCCACAACTCCTCGCCGGTTTCACCACTCTTGATAACATAGGTGAATTTGACCGTGACGGTGGTGGACAGCACCGAATAGCGGGCATCCCACCGCTCAATGGTGACATACAAAATGGCGTCGGCACCGAAGATCTCCGCCAGCCGGGTAGGGTCGGCCTGATGCACCAGATTGGCGTCGGACAGGCCGTCGTCCTCCAGCAGCCGCTTGACCAGATGGGCCGGAAATACGTAGAAGCCGCGTTCTGCCAGCGGTCGGGTAATGGTGGACAGGAAATAGTCCGGCGCGTCCACTTCAACGGTCATGTTGATGGCCGGCACCACCAGCAACGATTTGGGGTCGGCGGCGCGGAACTGGCTGTAGTCCTTGTGCTGCACCGGGGCGGTGGCACAGGCGCTGGTAAACAGCAGCATCGCCAACAGCAGCATCCCCTTTGATTGGTAGACCCGCTTCACTGGCTACCCCCTTCACTGGTCGTAGACGATGATGTGGCGCTGTTGGCGGACTTGATCATCACGTTCATCAGGTGAGTCGACTCCGGCCAGGTTTTCTTTTCCAACTCAAAATAGTGCAGTGCCTGGGTGGCATCCCCCATGGTCAGCAGGGCGTAGCCGTACTCCGCATAGAGGCCCGGAGCGACCCGGTTGCTGCGCTCACCGGAGGCAATCGCCCGACCGAGGGTTTTGGTGTACTGCTCCAGCTTGTCGGCATCCTTGTAATACTTGTAGAGGGCGTTCTCGTAGCCGCCCCAGTAGTACATCTCTTTGTTAGAGGCGCAACCGCCCGCCAACACAGCGACCGCAACGCACAGCAGGAGGGTTCGCAGGTTCATTTACCCTCCAACACCAACGGCGACAGTAGTGGTCCCGCGACGACCCAGAAAGACCTTTTCCGAGTAGACGACAGTGCCGTTCTTGCGCAGCTGGATCAGGTGAGTGCCCGGCTCCAGCGTGAGTACTTTGGGCTTGCCGTCGTACTTCCGGGCAGGTCCGATGGGGATGTTATCGACCACCAGTATGGTGCCTTTGGAGGCGCCGTCGATGGCGATAGACGGGCGTTCGTTGACGGCCCGTACGGTGGTGCTGGGCGAGGCGCACCCGGCCAGCACGGTCAACGCAAACAGGGCGGTGACGAGTAACTTCATCGGCCAGCCTCCTTCGGCTCTGCAACAAACAGGTTATCAATGGTGGCGGGCAGGGTGCCGGAGGTGAGGGTCACTACCGATCCTTCATCCGCTTCCGACTCGCCAAAGAAGGCCGCCACCTGGCCGGTACCGATACGGGTAGGCGGCAGGCTGATGTCAAAGCCGCTCTGTTTGGAGCGCACCTTTTTACCTTCGCGCATGATATCCAGCTTATCGCCGATTTTTAGCCCCTGACGTTTGCCACCACTGATAAAGAGCTGACCATCCTGAACGTCCAGAATATCGGTACGCCAGGGGCGTTCTTCGAGTTTGTTGATCAACTCCCCCAACATGTCTGAAATGGCGGCAGAGATGGCCTTGTCGTTGAGGGTGGCGTCATAACTGGCGGCACTGCCAAAGCCTGCCACGTTGCCCGACTCGGTGCTGGCCTCACCGCTGCCGGTGGCCGAGAAGAAGGCGTGACCGGTGCGCGAGTTGACCAGCCGAACCTCTACCGTGGCGGTGGCGGTCTGTACCTTGGTAGAACTTAAAAAGCCCGACTTGCCGGTGACAGAGCGGCCAAATTCGGTCAACGATCCGAGGATCAGGGTATCGACCCCAACCAGATTGGCATCACCAGAGATGGCCTGTTCGGCCTTGAGCTGGTTCAGATCGGGTCGTTCAAACACCAAAAAGCGGCCCGATTCCACCAGGCGGCTGGACAGCATATCGGTCACCTGCTTGCCAAGCGGGTCTTCGTTTTCGTCCCGTAAAAAGGTCTTGCCGTAGCGGGTTTCGTTGCTAAAACGACCGATGGCAATCTTGCGTTTGAAGGTCTTGTGACCGGGTGCGCTGGCCTGGGCTTGAGCGGCTTGCTGGTCCATGCGGCTGACCGGGGCCTCGACCGCTTCCGGTTTGGGGGAGGTCGTCGCGCAGCCGCTGGACAGCAACGCCACTAGCAGGACGCTGGCGGTTGCCAGGTCCCTGCAACGGATCTGTTTCATGATTCCTCCCACTAAAACGGTGCGGTGATCGACCGGAGTTGACTACAAGTCGCAGCCGCTAAAGATAGCGGGAATCACAAAAAACTGTCAACCAGCGAGCCGGGTGTGTTGCCGTCGGTCGCTGCCCGGGTGTGGACCGCTTAACTCGGCTCAGTGGGCCGGTTTTTCTGTAGCAGAACGGTCATCAAACCAGCGGTTTTTGAGGCGCATTATGGGTCGTTCAAACAGGTAAAATGACAGGCTGGCCAGCGCTACTGTCACCGAGAAATTGAGCACAATCATGACCCCTTTGGACGGAACCACTCCCGCCAGGATGGCCAGTATCGGGAAATGCAGCACATACATGCCGTAGGAGATGGAGCCGAGGTAGACCAGTACCCGGTTGTTGAATAGCCAGGGTAAAAACCGCCCTTGCAGCAGGCAGGCGATCAACAGGGCGCTGGTGATGTTAATGAGCGAATAGCCCCATACGAACTGGTTGCCGTAGGGCAAAAATATCGGATAGCCCAGGTCGAGCCAGCTGAATCCGGGGCCGTATAACAGGGTTTGCTGGTGCAGATAGCCACAACCAAAGGTGGTGGCAAGGGCAACAAAAAACAGCAGCCGGGGGCGGCGTATGGTTACCATCGACAGCAGCGCGCCGATGGCAAACGCGTCCATGTGAGAGGTGGGCAATACGCTCACCACCGCCGCCGTACGGCTGTATAGTCCGGGGGCGTCCTGCGCCAGTTGATAGGTCATGTACCGAATCAGCGGCCCTGCCAGCACCATCCCAATCAACAGTTTTTTGAGGGTGGAGCGACTGACCAGATAGAGCACCAGCGGCCACACCAGATAGAACTGCTCTTCCACCGCCAGCGTCCAGAAATGGGTCAGGTAGCGGGAGTGGTTGAAGGCTTCGGAGGCATGAAAAAAGTCGTAGGTATAGGTAAACGCATAGACCAGTTGTGGTGCCACATTGGGCGGTGTGGCGGAAAGCGCCGTAGCCAGTAACAACAGCAACAGGTAGGCGTAGTAGATGGGGAAGATACGCAGCGACCGCCGCCCATAGAAATTTTTGAGGTAGCCGGACAGGGGCGCGTCGGTCTGGCGCAGCAGGATGCGGGTAATCAAAAACCCGGACAGCACAAAAAAGGCCTGCACACCGGCCCAGCCGTAGTAATTCACTTGCAAGTGAAACAGCATCACACCGATCACCGCCCAGCCGCGCATGCCATCCAGACCGACCACATAGTCTGCCGGTTTTGCTGCGACCTGAGAGGCGGGTGGGTTCACAAAAAGCGCTTTGCCAAAGGGGTGGTCGTGGCACTGTGGAATGCCACCAGATGTCCCCCAAAAACCGGAGGACCAACCGCCCGGTGGGGCGGCGCAAGCTATAGCATGGGCGGTATTGGCAAGTCCACCGAGGTGGGGGCGCTACTGCCTAGAAGGTCACCGATAGCTCCACCTGTGTGACCAGTGCGGCCCGGTGACGGGTGAAGGCGCGACCGGGCTGGAAAAACCCGGTCCATATGTTGAACTGTGCCCGCCTGGTGAGGGCCATCCCGACGATCATGTCGACCTCGTCGCCCAGCGGGTCGTAGTAGCCGGTGGGGCGGGCGTCCAGCGACAGGCGTGAGCGGGAGGCTACATGGTATTGATGAAAATGGTGGTAGACCCACTCCAGCGACCACCGTTTGCGGGGCCGGATGCCCAACCCGACGGTGGTGACCGCCAGATTGCTCAACTCCGGGCGTAGCAACTCGCCGTAGTAGTGGAACTTGACCGCCCCCTGATAGCTGCCCCGGTTGTTCTCCAGCCCGGTCTGCCGAAAGGTACGATCGACCTTTTTGTCCGGGTTGGAGTCGCCGGTAGCCACCGCCCCGGCAACCGTCAGAAACGGCCTGAGCCGCCCTCCGGCACGGACACTCCAGCCAAAATCAAAGGCGTGGGCGAATAGTGGTCGACCCTTGGCCCGCCCCAGATAGGCGGCGGTCTGTAACCATACCCGGTGCCATTTGTTGGGTTTTAGGTCGGTGACCGTCCCCAGCCAGATGCGGTGGTCGCTGCGCCGTGTACGGTCGGACCGCAGCACCGCGAACACGGTCCAGCGCTGTCTCTTTTTGGGGCGGTAGGTCAGGTCGGTCATCACCGTCAGTCGATGCCGTTCCGACGGCGTTGCCCCGACCCTCCCGGCGGCCAGATGAAAACGCCAGTGGCGTGACTTGGCCAGCAGTCTCAGCGCGTCAAAGTTGGCAGCGTAAAGCCACTCTCGCGGGTCGCGAATTCGTTGCCGTCCGGCCCGGACAGACCACCCCTTGTCGCGCAGCCGCAGGGCAATGTAGCTGTTGCGCAGCAGCACCTGCCTGCGGGTGCGGCGGGTACCGGCTTCATCACGCAACTCGGCCTTGTAGGTAAAGCGAGCCTCGTTGAACCAGACCAGCCGGGGGTGGGGCTGGTAGTGCAGCGCTACGGTCAGGCGTGGGCGGATACGGGTGTGGGCGTCGGGCGCATCCTTGTCCAGATCGGTGTTGCGATGCTCTTTCCAGAGCAGGTCCACACGCAATCCAAGCCCGAGACCGGGGCGCAACAGGTGGGTTTCAGGGGAGGCGTTGGCGTCGTATACGTTGGGTCGAGCCGGTGCTTGACCGGCAGGACTGGCCGCAACCAGCGCCCCAATGCCGGGCATCTGCGGAGTGGCCCAGGCCGGAGTGGCCCCGGCCCACAACGCCCCCAGCAATGCTGCCGCAAACCAGCCGATGAGGTAGTTCGGTGATTTGGGGAGAGAGTGTGACAGCACGGCTGAAGGCGTAGGGGGCTGGGGGCCGGGACCGAGGGATCAGGCCATGGCTTCCACCGGGGACTGGCTGAGCAGATTGGCCTCCACCCATTCCATGGCCACTTGGGTGGCGCAGCCCTGGTTGTAGAACAGGTCGGCAACCATGGCGCGGCGGGCGTCTGAATGGGCATCCCCATCCGCCAGTGCGGCGTCGATGACCGATACCACCTTGCCGGACCGTTGCACCACCTCGCCGCCCTTGCGGCCCCAGGTATTCAGGTCGAGCATGGAGTTGGCCCCCTCACCGGCCTTGGCCAGCAATTCCGGGGTGTCGAGGAATATCATCGGCCGGTCCAGCAGGGCGTATTCGTTGCCTACCGATGAGGCGTCGGTAATGAGCAGGTCGGCAGCATTCAACAGGGGGATGACATCGGCCTCGCGCTCAATGCGGAAGTGGTCTCCCAGCAGGGGTGCCAAGCGGCTGGGCCAGTCCACCGACAACCGGTCGTGGTCGTGCAGTTTGAGCACCAGATCGTATTTTTCCGATTCCAGAATATTGTGGATGACATCCTCACCCATGGTCACCAGCGAGTTCATTTTGGCCCCGGTGGGGGCGTAGACGATCACCGGTCGGTCGCCGGAAAACCCCAGATCGCGCACCAGTTGTGTGCGGTCCAGGGAGGCATCGCAGAGCGGGTCGGTCTTCATAAAGCCGACCGATACTGCGCGGGGGTCGTCCTCAGTCAGCAGACCGGCCTGCTCAAATTGGCGGCGCTGGTAGGGGCCGACCATAAAGTAGTGATCGCAGCCCATGTTGTCGGACCGGATGGAGCTGTTTCTGAACGATACCCCGTGGAAGATCTGAATCTTTTTGGCGGCGCTGCGCGGCATGATCAGGGTGGTGTGGGCCGAGAACAGCACATCCACATCCATTTCGCTGATCTCGTCGGTGGTCAGGATGTGGGCCGGGTCGATATCAAACGGCTCATACAGGTCGGCGGCGTCGTAGGTAATCTCCGGGCGGGCGTCCGGGGCTGCATCGGCGGGCAACGGCTGTTTGATGCGGGTGCCGCCAGAGACAAAAATCTCTACATCAGGGCGTGCGGCAAGCTGTTTGTAGAGGGGCAGAAAGCAGATAAAGTGGACCGGAGCGTAACCGGTGAACAGAATGCGGGTGGTGGTTGAAGTGGACATGTGAGGAGTCTCCCTAACGGTCATTGTCGATGGATTGATCAGATCGCCGTCGCCCTGCGGGGCATCGGCAACGGGGGTTGGGGGGCGGTTGGCCAGCGTGAGCAGCCGGTGGGCGGCCCCCAGGATTTTGCCGGTACGGCTGCCCTGTCGAGCCAGCCGTACCAGCGGTCCGCGCAGCATCAGCGCGTACAGCATGAACAGCACCATGTCGCCCGGTTGCAGGGTCCCTGCGGAGACCGCGTCGGCGCCGATCCACAGGCAGGCCAGCACGGCGGCACCAAACATGATGTGGGCCAGCCAGGTAACGATGCCCTGGGTGCGAACCTGACTGGCTTCGTTGAGGCCGCCTTCCAGCGCCTTGAGTTCAACGGTCTGTTGTTTGCCTGCCTGTCCCAGCGCCTTGTGCAGGTTCTCGGCAAAGCGGCCCTCTTTTTTGCGCTTTTTGAGGGATTTTTTAAACATGGTGCGAGCACCGTTTAATACGATTCCTCCAGTGATGCCCACCACCACCGCAAACACCGCTCCCAGCTTCCAGTTGAGGGCAAACAGGATGACGGTCACACCGATAAACAGCAGGCTGGAGGTGGCCACGTGGACCATAAAACCTTGTAGCCCCGACTTCACCCGCGCCGCGTCGCCAACGATGCGGGCGATCAGGTCACCCCGTTTGATGGTGGCCTCGTTACGGGCAATATCGAGGGCCTTGTCTCTGGCGCGACGGCGCAGGTCGCGCACAGTACCGATGGCCAGCCGAGCGAAGAACAGCCGCTCCAGCAGATCGGCCAGCCCCAGAACGGCCACCGCCACAAAGAACAACCCTCCCCAGAGAAGTACCGGGTCGATGCCGGCGATTCCGGCACTGGCCTCCGCACCGGGGATGTGCATCCACTGGTTGGCGATGGCCCGGAGCGGCCAGGGCAGGGCCAGCCGGGCGGCCACCACCAGAATCGCGGCAGTTGCCCCGGCCATCAGCCAGCGTCGGTGGGGACGCATGTAAGGCAGTAAACCGCGTAGCACGCGTACCGGGGAGGCGGCCCCCGGCTTGTCTGGTGGTGACCCGGTGGGTCCGTCGCCACCGCCAGGTGGGTCGTCCGGGTGAAGTGGCACGATCTCGCCCACCGTTAGTTGGCCATGGCGAAGGCCATGTCGCAGATGTTCGGCCAGATCTCCTGGCGCGCCAACGCGAGGTCTTCAGGAAAGTCGATCTCGGTCCAGGGAAGACCAGCAATATCGACCCCGTACAGGGCGGCCTTGCGGGCCAGTTGCTCGACCGCAGCGGCCATCCAGACCCCCTGTCCTTGTGTTTTCAACACCTGTTCGGCCTCGTGGAACAGCCGCTGGGCGGCGGTCTTGCCAAAGCACAATACGCCTACGTTCTCCCCCACGGTGGTAGTGGTGTCGAGCTGTTTGCTCATGGCGTGCAGCAGGCCGTTATTGAGGCCGACTTTCATGTGTTCTTCGTCGTCACCCGAACTGGCGTCATAGGCAAAGCCGGAGCCGAAGGCGTTGGCGGTGGCCAATACCTGCCCCAATATGGCCGGGTGCATCAGCACGTCACAGTTCATTACCACCAGCGGGCGGTCGACCCAGTATTTGGCCAGTGACAGAGAGTAGAGGCTATTGCTGTCGGCCCAGATCTCGTTGTGAATGATCAGTGCCCGTCCGGCCACGTTGTCGATGACCTGTTCGTGGTTGTAGCCGGTGACCACACAGACGTCATGGATGCCGTGGGCCTCCAGGATGCCCAACTGATGGTCCAGCAAGGTGCCTTCCCCAAAGCGTAGCTGGCACTTGTGGTCGCCCTTCATGTAGCCGTTCAAGCGGGTGCCGCCACCGGCAGCCAGGATAATGGCCTGCACGGAACTGTGGTCAGCGCGGGTGGCGCAGGGTACATGGTGACGATATGCAGAGGTAAAGGGGGGCATGGGATAAACTCCGTCCTTGGGTTTGTGAAATGTGGTGGCCGCAGGAATCCTGTCGGAGGCGTGATGACACCCTCCGCGTGGCCGGATTGGATTGGTTGTGTTTGTTTTACAGAGGCTTAGATCAACGGGCTGCCACTGTGGTGCAGGCTTGTAGCAGGTCGGCTGGGGCTCGGTTTTTAGAAGTTTCCGACCGCAGTTGCACCATCATGTGGCAGGCGTTGATCGTCAGAGAGGCGTTGTCAGGGCCGCGGGTGGTGGCATGATCCAGGATCGCCACGATCTCCGCAGGTGTCTGGTGTGGGCGTAGTTGCAGGATCAGTGCGGCCAGTCCAGAGACCGTGGCGGCCGAGATTGAGCTGCCCGAGACAAAATCATACGTGTTGTGAGGGACCGTGCTGAGCACATCCAGCCCCGGTGCCAGTAGCGACAGACCGTCAGCGGCAGGGCGCGGCTGGTCACTGACCGCGATGACTCCATCCATGGAGGCGGGGAAGGCAATGGTGCCTGCCGGGGTGGGGGAGGCGGCGGCCACCACGATGATACCGTCATTCAAGGCCTGCTCAATGAGTCGCTGTAGCAGCGGGTCAGAGGGTCCACCCAGACTCAAGTTGATGATGTCCGGTCGCATGCGGATAGCCTGATTGAGGGCTTGTGCCAGGGTCAGGCTGTTGCAGACCGCTGACAGGGAACGGTCGGCGGAGGCGCTGCACGCTTTCATGGAGATCAGTCTGGCCCCCGGCGCGACCCCTACAATGCCGATCTGGTTGTCGGCCACTGCACCGATGATGCCCGCCACTGCGGTACCGTGGGCGTCGTACAGGTGGGCGCTCTGATCGGCAGGTAGCGGGGTGTAGAGGGTGTCTGAATAGTCTTTGTCGACCACCACCTGACCACGCAGGTCCTGATGGTCCCGGTCGATGCCGGTATCGATGACCACAATGCGGATGCGCTTGCCGGTGGCGTAGCGGTGGGCGGCGTGGACCTGCATCAGGTGGATGTTGTCCTGCAAGCGGTAGTAGGGGTCGTTGTAGGCCAGCGCCATGGTACGGAAGGTATTCATGGGTTGTACCGACTCGATGCGGCGGTTGTGACGCAGCTCAATCAGGGTCGGCTGCACCTGAATACCCGCCGGGATGCGGTACACCACACAGTGGACCCCCAACTCGGAAATCGGCCACTGGGAGAGAATTTCCAGATGGTAACGGGCGGCAATATCGGTGGCGATACGCCTTCCCCACGGGGTGGTTTCGTAGGCGGCCCGATTGACGTAATGGTCGCCGGATACCACGGAGGTACGCTCAATGCTGCGGTCCTTGTAGGTGACCACAATGGTGCGGGACAGGGCTTTGATCGGCTGATGGATGCCTGGGTCCGGGGTGGGAGACATGCGGATCGGTAGAACGGGGGGGGCTGGAGTAGCCCAGGCCAGTGTGGTGATAAGGCCAAGACCGATCAGCCAACCAGCGGTCTGTTTGAATCGATAGTTCATGGCAATTTCTCTCTTATGAACCGCTGTCCAAGCCGGGGACAGTAATGGGTTCGGCGAAGATGACCTGCGGATCGTCACGCAGGGTGGCCAGTGCCAGGTCGATCTCGTCGGCGGTGGCCCTTCCCTGGGAATTCACCTGCACCACATGGATGCCGTTGGCATCTGCCGGGTGGACGACCTGCCCGTCGATGGCGGACAGCAGTAGCTGTTTGCGCTGCGCATCGACGGTCGATGAGAAGATGACCCGAATGTCGCCGGTCTGTTGTACCACCGGCTTCGGGGTGCTGGCAGTCAGGGTCTGGTAGATGGTCTCCGCTGGTGTGAGCAGGCTGTTAATGGGTGCGGTAAAGATCGCCACCAGCATGGCAGCGATGGCAGCGATCTGGGGCCAGGGCTGCGCCCAAAAGGGCCGCTTTTGTGGCCGTATCCGGGTCGGCATGTCTGGCTTGGTGGCGTGGATGCGGTTCATCAAGCGAGAGAACTGCACCGCCTCACCAAATTCGTTGGTAGCGGGTATTTGCAAGCTCTGCTGCAAGTGCTGCTGGGTGGCCATCTCGTTACGGCAGGGGATGCAGACCTTCAGGTGTTGCTGTACCAACTCATGCTCGGTGCTGTCCAGGGTGCCGTTCAGGTACCAGGGCAGGGAGGCCCAGACCTGATCGTGGGTGTCGGGAGAAAGGGTATCGAGGGGTGTGGCGGTGTTCATTTGGAACCTCCTGCAGATGCGGTATCACCTGCCAGGTCAGGCAGGGCGGCACGTAGCTTTTTGCGCGCATAAAACATGCGTGTCTTGACGGTACTCTCGTTGCAGTCCATGACCTGAGCCACTTCGGCGCAGGACATGTTGTGGTAGTAGGTCAACTCCAGCGTGGCCCGATGCTGGGGTGACAGGGCGGCCATCCCGGCTGACAACCACCCTTCGGTTTCCAGTCGATGGTAGGCGTTGTCGCCGTCCACCAGATCAACCGTGTCGAGGGACTGTTTGATATTGGGGTTGTGGATGCGCAGCTCTTTGGCAAGGCTCTTGAGCGCCTTGTTGTGGGCGATGCCGAAGATCCAGGTGGAGACCTTGCCGCCGGTGCGGAAGGTGGCGGCCTTGTTCCAGACCACATACATCACATCGTTGATCACTTCGTCTGCCGACCCCATGGTGCCGGTCATCCGCACCACAAAGCGGCGCAGGCGGACGGCATATCGCTCGTACAGGGCGGCAAACGCCCGCTCGTCCTGCTCGATTACCCGGCTGATGAGCACGGCATCGTCAACGGTAGAGATGTCTTCCCGGCCACTGGGGGGGCACTGGCTGACGGGGGAGATGGCAGTTGTCAATTCCATTTGAACCACAGAACCTTTTACTCAAAAGAGACTCGGGGGGCACCCGGCATGGGGTGTTTCCACGAGCGTTGTTGCTGAGTAGATTCCCCGCCAGGCGGGTTTGGTTCAATGTGGCAAAAAAAAAGAACTGGGCTAGCGGGCCCTACCAGCCTGTGGTCGGGTAGTGATGGCCGCTAAATTGTAGAGAGGTGCCCGGTGACCGGGCCACGGTGGGTGGGGCTAAAACCCGACCGATACTGACAGCACCAGCTTGTCTTCAATGCTGTGGGGGTCAAAGAACTTGTTCGGGGGCTGGGTACGTTCGTTGGTCCAGTTGGAGACCACATACCGAACGCTGATGGCAGCGGACCGATAGAAGTAGCTGAAGCCCAGATTGCTGTACAGGTAGTTGTACTCGAAGGTGGTGTTGACGTCGCTGAAGCCGACTCCGCCGATCAACTCGATGGTGTCGGTAATCGGGTAGCGGCCATCGAGGGTGTATTCATAGGCCGGTTTACCACGTCGGTAGTAGTTGGGAAACCAGCCGATGCGGGCGGTGACATAGTCTTGCACCATCAGGTTGAGATGGACGGCTCCGTAATGGGAGGTTCGCCCGAATATGCGCCCGTCGTAGAGGTAATAGCTGGCAGAACCCCCCAGCCGCCAGCCGTTGAAGCTGTGTACATAACTGACATAAGGGGCCAATTCGGTGCGGGCGTGGTCGACAAACTGGGCGTCGTCAAAATCTACCGTGGCGATCCACAGGCCGCCGTAAATGCTGGTGTTGAGCCGATAGTCCAGATTGCCCAGTACCGCACCGTGGCCGTCGCTTTTGGAGTAGCCACCAGAGATGTAGTCGGTGGTGTACAGCAGGGAGCCGGTCAGGGCCTGCCGCGCCGAAGCGGGTACGGCCACGGCTAACAGCATCAGCAGCAGGGGCAGTGTGCAGGTGAGGCGGGACAACAGGTCACCAACTCCGGTTGGCACATGTTGGCAGGGTCGTCCAACCGGCGCTGCCGGTCCCCCCAATCCTAATCACTTTGAACATGCCGCCTGCCCCTCAAAAATAAACAACCCTGCGGGTTGAGGACTGTATTACGGGCAATCATGCTAACACGGGGTAGCAGCAGATGCTCAAGTTCGGCAGGCCGGTTTTCGTTATGTCAGCCTTAGTCGAGCGATTTTAAAAGAGGCTCTTTGGCAGGTAGCTGCTGGCGAATCCCTGCAGCCACTTGGGCCGCCACCTGTCTGCGGCTGGCCTCCAGCAGATGTTCGGAGGCAAAGTACCGGTCCAGAAACTGGTGGGGAGGGGCCAATCCCGACAGGTCGATGAGCGGCCATCCCCTGCGCTTGAAATAGTCCCGCACTGTGGCCGCACCGGCTACCACCCGCTTCGTCAGGCGCAGGCCCGCATACTGTTGGATGTCACCGTAGTTGAGCGGTGTCAGGTAGAACAGCACCTGAATACCGCTGCCATCCAGGGCCGACATCATCTCGTCGATATACCTGAACATCCGGTGATCCCGGGTGATCTGCCCGCCGTAGTTATAGGCGAAGCGCAGGCCGGTCAGCTTGCGGCGCAGGGCCTCGGTGCGCTGCTCCGGGGGAGGGACGTTATTGATCTGTTCGAGGATGTCACCAATACGGCCCAGCCGGTACTGGTCGTCATGCACGATCTGGTCGCGCCAGGCGACCATCAGCTGCTCTTCATCCTCACGCCATGCAGTGACGGTATCCGACAGGCTGCCGTGCCCGCCCAGCCAGCCAAAAAATGCCTGTCGGCGGGTAAACAGAAAGCCCGGGTGGCTCAACCACGGTTCGGAGAAGCTGCGCAGGTTGATGGGCACCACCAGTAGCCGGGTGTCGCCGGGAAAACGCGCCAGCGCTGCGGCCATGGCGCGATAGACCATCGGATTGTGGGCCGCGTGGGAGGCGTCGGTGACCGGCTCCCCCAAGATCTCGGCGGTGTACTCCACCATGGTGCGCCGGTCCCGGTCAGAGCGGCTGGAGGTAAACACCGATGAGTCACCCAGATAGACCACCCGCGCATGACCCCGTAGATGCTGGCCGATCAACTGGTAGTCCCAGCGTTCCCCCAGCGAGGCCACTGAAAACAGCGCGCACCACAGCAGCAGGGTGATGCCCAGCAGCCACAGGTAGCCGCGTGGATTACCGCAGGTGGATGA
>JALWRU010000328.1 GCA_026994095.1 Nitrospira sp.
GCACAGCACGACCCGCAGACCACCGGTCAGGGTGGCCGTTACGCTACTGGGTAAACTCATCATCTGATGTCCTTCATCTCACAATTCACGATGCCAACAGGTTTAAAAATGGGGCACTTCAGGCCGCTCCCACAGGATAGCGCCTCACAGGGCAGCAAGCCAACCGCCCACCACGCTAGAAAAATGTACCGATGGTGAAGAGTTGCTCACCGTTTGTCCGGAATACTTCGGGGCGACGATCCTTAATGACCCAGCCGAAGCCCAGCCGCAACGGCCCCAGCGGCGAGATCCAGCGGATTTCATACCCCCAGGTCAGGTTCATATGACGCCGGTTAAAGCTCAGTTTGGACGGGTACGACGCGCCCCAATCCACAAACAGCGCCCCCTTGAGTTTGGCCGCTTTCACCAGCGGGAAGCCGATCTCGGCGCTCATCACCCACTCTTTGGTGCCGCCCACCGGGTCGCCGTTGGCGGCCAGCAGCCCCGCCTCGCCAAAGCCGAAACCACGCACCGTGTTGATACCACCCACAAAGAACCGCTCTCCCGGCGGCAGGGATTCGCCATTCAAACCGATGCCCGCCCCAACCAGGTTCCGAAAGGCCAACGCCGAGCCGAACGGCAGCGGAATGTGGGCGCTGGAGTTCAAGGTCCCTTTGACAAAGGCGTTGCTGCCCCCCAGCGCCCCGCCTGCGGTCTCAACACTCAACTGGTTACGAAAGCCCTTGCGCGGGTCAAGAAAATTGTCACGGGTATCTCTGGACAGGGAAAAGGTCACTGAACTGGTGGTGGATGTGCCGTCCTGATCGGTAATGATGGCAGGGGCGGTGGCTACATCCTTTACCCGAATGTCGACGGTCTCGAAGCGGTAAGACAGGGACGAGTTCATAAACTCACCGATGGCCTTGCCCACGCTCACCCCGGCTCCGGTACGGACCTCTTCGTAGGACTCAAAGTCACGGGTGGTATTGAACACGTCAAAGCCGGCGGTATAGTCCGTATCCAGCACATGGGGTTCTCTGAACCTCAGGTTGTAGGAGGTCCGCCGACCGCTGCGCTCAAAGCGCCCGCTGACCGTCTGACCGCGCCCCATAAAATTACCGAAGGTGACCTCTGCCAACCCCACCAGCCCGTCTACTGAGCTAAACCCGCCGCCGATGGAAAACTGGCCGGTGGACTTCTCCTTGACCCGAATGTCCAGATCCAGCAGGCCGGGACCGGCCTCCTCCGGCACGATGTCGACCGATTCGAAGTAGTTCAGGTTGTTGATCCGCTGGAAGCTGCGGCGTAGCAAGGCGGTGTTGATAATCTCCCCCTCCTGCTGGCGCACCTCCCGCCGAATCACCTTGTCGACGGTCTTCTCGTTGCCGCTGATGTTGATGCGACGAATCTTGACCTGCAGGCCCTCATCTACCTGATAGACCACGTCCATCACCGGGTTGGGGTCTTCTACGCTGGGGATCGGATTGACCTGGGAAAAGGCGTAGCCGTGCTCCCCCAGGCGGTCGGTAATCAACGCCTGATCGGCCCGCAACCGGGCGCGGCTGAACCGCTGGCCCGTTTTCACCGACAGACCGCGAGAGAGGAGGTCGTCCTCGACCTTGTTACTGTGGTTGACCGTGACCTCACCAAAGGTGAACAGGCGACCCTCATCCACCACAAAGGTGAGGGTCTGCCACCGCTTGTCGTCGCTGGTCTCCACATGGGTGCCGGATACCTTGACCTCCGGATAGCCCCGGTCCTGATAGTAGGACTCGATGCGGAGTTGGTCTTCTTCCACCTGATCGGCCTTAAGGATGCCTGAATCGGTTAGCCAGGAGGTCAGCCAGAAGCGGTCTTTGGTTTTGATTTTGCGGCGCAAAGTACGGTCACTAAAGGCCTCGTTGCCGGAGAACAGCACCTCGCGGATCTTGGTTTTCTGGCCCTCGTCGATGACCATGCTGACCACGACCTTGTCGCCGGAAGCGGAGTCTTCGGTCACCTCCTGTACGGGCACCACCGTGGCCCGCAGATAGCCCTTTTCGGCGTATTGGGTGCGAATCTTCGCGGCTGCACGGGCCACCGCATCCGGGGTCAACAGGCTACCGGGGACCAGCCCGCCCGCAGCCTCCTTCAAGGTCTCTTCAAGCAGTTTGCGGTTGCCGTCGAAGCTGATGGACTCCAGCACCGGCAGCTCCTGCACCTGCACGGTCAACTGAACCCGTTCCGGGCCATCGGCCTCGGCATCGACGATCACATCCCGGAAAAAGCCCAGTGCAAAGATCGCCTCGACATCTTCCTGAATACGCGACAGCCTGAGGGCGCTACCCTCACGGGTGAGCATCGCCCCGCGAATGGTGGTCGGCTCAATGCGGTGGTTGCCCACCACATAGACCACCGACACCTCCCGCTCCAGCAGGTCGGCAATCTCCACCTCTGGCGACTGGGCAAGGGCCACTGGCGGGTGGGTCAGGCTACCCCACAACAGGGCGGCAAACAGTAGATAGAATAAGGGTCGGGTGGGCATAGTGCGCAAAATCAGCCGATCATATCACACTATTTGCGCGCTTCTTGCAAGACAAAACCTGTAACCAGCGCCCACCCGGTACGGGGCCAGCGTTGCCCTGTGGTATGCTTACCGCCGCTTGGGTTTCGGGTCGTTCCGGCAACCCGCATCGGGCCGCCGCACTCCGCTGGGACACACCGTGCGTTACTCTGTACTCATCCCCAATCTGCACAGCCCGGCCATCGGCGACACCGTGCGCGCGGCGCTGAACCAGACCGGTGTGGATGCCCCCTATGAAATTATCGTGGCCGGGCGCGACCGGTTTGACTGTATCCCGGTCCACGAGCAGGTCCGCTTTATCAAGACCGAGCGCGACTACAACCCGTCCGAGGCCCGCAATCTGGCCATCGCCGAGGCCAGCGGCGAGGTGTTGTTATTTTTGGATGCGGACTGTGTACCGGAGCCGGACTGGATGGCCACCCTGCTGGCCACCTACCACAAGGGGCACCTGCTGGTGGGCGGCGCGCTGACCTTTCCCCGCGCCGGTTACTGGTCGATTGCCGATAACATCGCCGCCGCCCACGGCTTTTTGCCCTCCACCCCGGAAGGGCCGCCCAACGGTTTTCACCTGTCGGCGGCCAACCTGTGCCTGTCCCGCGCCGCGGTTCAGCAGGTGGGCGGGTTCGATGAATCGTTGGTATGCGGTGAAGATTTTGACCTGATGATGCGACTGCAGGCGGCCGGGGCCAGCATGTACTTTCAACCGGCGGCCCGCGCCTGCCACCGCCACG
This sequence comes from Nitrospira sp., assembly GCA_026994095.1. Lineage (GTDB taxonomy): Bacteria > Nitrospirota > JACRHL01 > JACRHL01 > JACRHL01 > JALWRU01. The sequence goes on from JALWRU010000328.1 coordinate 3,274, forward strand.
AACGCACCAGTCTGGCCACGTTTGTAGCCCACGCCACCGCCTGGGCACCCTATTCAGTACATGTGCGCAGACGTCACGGTGCGGCCCTCGACACCCCCTGGTATATGGGGTCTGCCTGGGCCTTGCGGCTGCTGTCTCCACTGCTATCGCTGGCGGTCACCGGCCGCATCTGGTGGCGTCACCCGGAGCTGCTGCGCGACCTGCACACCGCCCCGGCGGTCTTTGCTGCCAAAATCCTGTGGTGCTGGGCCGCTGCCCGTGGGCTGGAGCACCCCCCTGCCGGAGTGACCCACTAGGTGGCCACCCCGCGCTTTGGCCGCAAAACCGCCTGGTGGTTGCTGTTCTTCGCATATCTGGTGGTGGCCTCTGGGCTGTATGCATCCAGCCTCAGCCATCCGTTTCATTACGACGACCACCACGGCATCACCGACAACCACTACCTGCGGGATGCGGGCAACATCCCGGCCTTTTTCGCCTACCCGGACGGCAAGACCTATTTTGCCCCGTCCGAGCCACAGGCGACCCACTACCGTCCTCTGCTGCTGACCAGCTACGTCTTTAACTACATGGTGGGCGGCAGCCTGTTCGGTTTTCATCTGGTGCAGATCATGCTGCACGCTCTGGGGGCGTTGATGATCGCCCTGATCGGGCGGCGCTTCGGCCTGTCTTGCCGCTGGGCCATGTTGACCGGTGGGCTGTTTCTGGTGTTGCCGATCCATACTGAGGCCATTAATTACATCACCGCCCGGTCGTCATTAATGAGCGGGGTGCTGTCGCTGGCGGCCATTTATACCTTTATCCGCGCCCGTCAGGAGGTACAGATCGGCTGGCTGGCCGCCACCGCAGTATTGACCGCGCTGGCGGTGCTCACCAAAGAGG
>JALWRU010000329.1 GCA_026994095.1 Nitrospira sp.
TGCGCAGGGGCGGGTTCATCTTGGCCAGGGTACCCAATGTATTCAGGGCATCGCTGGTGAGAGTCAGGTGGTGGGGGGTCACCTCGCAGGTGATCTGCGGGTCGGAGGCGGCCCGCACCAGCGCCAGTTCCTCACGGGTGCTCATGTGGCAGATGTGCAGTTGCCGTTGATAACGTTGGGCCAGAAAGATGGCCCGTTCGGTGGCCCGCTTGGCGCTCAGCACCGAGCGGATCTTGGGGTGCACAGTGGGCAGCGGATCACCTTGATAGAGGAGGCTGTTCTCCTGAATGATCTGCTCATCTTCCGCATGGACCGCGATCAGGCCGGGGAATTCGGCAAATATCCGCTCCAGCGGCTCTTGCTCATGGACCAGCAGACCGCCGGTAGAACTACCCATGTAGATTTTCAGGGCGGCGATATTCTCCGCGCCAGTGACTTCAGCCAGGTTATCGCGGGTGGCCCCCATATAAAAGCCGTAGTGGACCCGCGCCTGCGCCGACACCTCGGCCCGCTTGGCTTCCAGCGCAGCCCGATCGATGGTGGGCGGGTCGGTGTTGGGCATATCCAGCACGGTGGTCACACCGCCAGCCAATGCGGCGCGGGAGGCGCTGTCCCAATCCTCCTTGTGGACCCCGCCGGGAATGCGAAAATGGACGTGGGCATCTACCACACCGGGCAGCAGCACCAGACCGGTGGCGTCGATGACCTGATCAAAGCCGCCTCGGGTGAGGCACTCCCCCGGTGCACTGACGCAGTCGATACGACCGTCGGCAATGGCGACGTCGCTGGTGCGGATGCCGTCCGGCAGCACCACCTGGGCATTTTGAATCAGTCTTGAAGCGCTCATAACCCTCTTTATTATTTGCCGTTGCCGCCCTTTTGGGCAGGATTGGACCGGCATTATCGCGCAACTGCTGCCGCAGTTCCTACCGGTGGCCCAAAAAGCCCCGCATTTGTCATCGTTTACCGGATTTCGGCGCTTGTCCCACTCCGGGGGGAGTCTCTATAATCGACCCATCTTGCACGGCTCTCATTCATATATACCGATTCGCAAGGTGTTGTGGTACGTGCTGTGGCTCAACCTGCTGGTGGCCTTTGCCAAGTTGGGGTTTGGCTTCTCGATCCAGTCGGTCAGTCTCACGGCAGACGGCTACCACTCCCTGTTTGACGGTCTCTCCAACGTGATCGCGCTGGTGGGGTTGTGGGTTGCCAGTCATCCGCCGGACCACAATCACCAGTACGGCCACAAAAAATTTGAGACCTTTGCCACCATGGGCATCGGTGCCATGCTCACCGTTGCCTGTGTGCATGTGCTGCATACCGCCTACACCCGCTTTGGTGAACCGACCGTGCCGGAGGTAGGGCCTGTGGTAATGACGGTGGTGGTGGCCACCCTGGGGGTCAACTGGTTCGTCTACAAATACGAAGCCAATCAGGCCAGGGCTCTGGGTAGCGACGTGCTGCATGCGGACTCCAAACATACCCAGAGCGACCTGCTGGTGACCCTGTCGGTGATCGCCAGCCTGATCGCCGCCAAGTTCAATATCTGGCTGCTGGACCCGATTGTGGCGGTATTGATTGCGGGGCTGATCGGCAAGGCCGCCTACGACATCATCATTGAGTCGGTACTGGTGCTATCCGATGCGGCCATGCTCGACCCGAAAGAGGTCTGCCGGGTGGCGGGAGAAGAGCCGGGTATCCTGCACTGCCATGAGGTGCGTACCCGTGGTTCGCGCAGCCATATTTTGATGGACCTGCGGGTCCATGTAGACGGCGAGATGACCGTAAATGCCGCCCATGAGATCGCTGACCGGCTGGAAGAACGCCTCGTTACCCATTTTGACGGGGTGATGGAAGTGGTAGTTCATATGGAACCAGACGGACATGTGGACCCGGAACTGGCCGATGTGGTTTCTCCCAGAGAGCAGCCGACCCCGTGACATCTGCGGTAGCCCCGTCCCCCCTGCCGGTTGTGATGACCTTGGGAGACCCTGCCGGGGTCGGCCCGGAGGTGGTCGCGCGGGCCTTGGCAGCGCATACCCCCGGCCCGCTACCCGCCCCGCTCATCGTCGGGCCGATGGAGGCGTTGGTGCAAGCCTGTAATCGACTGGCGATCGACCTGCCGCTCACTCGGGTAAGCGCATCCAATTTTGCCTCGCTGCCCGCTGGCCGATTGCCCATATTCGATCTGGGCGGGCCGTTACCCCCTTTGGGAGAGGTCTCTGCCGAGGGGGGGCAGTTGGCGATTGAGGCCATGGATCAGGCAATCGCGCTGATTAAGACGGGCCACGCCAGTGCCATTGTCACCGCTCCCTTGAGCAAAGAGGCAGTACGCCTGGCCGGGCACGACAATTTTACCGGGCAGACCGAGTATCTGGCGCAGGCCACCGGCACCCAACAGGTCCGTATGCTGATGGCCAGCCCCACCTTAAAGGTCGTGCTGGTAACCACCCATCATGCGCTGGCACAGGTACCGTCATTAATTCATACACAGGGGGTGTTCACCACCCTTGAGCAGACCCACGCCATGCTGGTGCAGCATGGGGGGATTGCCCATCCACGCATTGCCGTGTGTGGCCTCAACTGCCATCCGGGGGAATTTGGCGACGAGGACGCGGCGCAGGTAACCCCGGCCATTGAGCAGGCGCAGGAGGCCGGGATTGACGCCTATGGGCCGTTCTCGGCAGATGCCCTGTTCCCGGCGGTGGCGCAGCCACGCAAACCAGCAGATCATTTTGATGCGGTGGTGGCCATGTATCACGATCAGGGGCTGATCCCGGTCAAATTGCTGGGTCAGGGGGAGGTGGTCAACGTGACCCTGGGGTTGCCGTTTATACGGACTGCGCCGGGCCACGGCACCGCCTACGATCTGGCGGGGCAATGCCGTGCCGACGGCACCGGCATGAGTGCTGCGTTGGCATTGGCGGAGCAGTGGGCCACCCCTCATCCTCAGGTCGCCCCGGTGTGAGTCGCCCACCGCGCCCGGACAGGTCGGCCGATGCGTCCGCCTCTCGTCACAACGGTGGCAAAGATAGCGGCACCATCCGCACCTTAAAATCGCTGGGTCAGCATTTTCTGGCGGACAAGGGCATGGCGGCGCGCATCGTTGATGGGGCCGATGTGGGGCCGGACGACACGGTGCTGGAGATCGGCCCCGGTCGTGGCATCCTCACCGACATCTTGTTATCCCGCGCCAAACGGGTGGTCGCAATTGAGCTGGATCGGGGCTTGCACGGCCTGTTGGAGGAGCGCTTTGCCGATGAGCCTCGGCTGACGTTGCATCATCGGGACGCGCTCAAATTTGACCCGGCGACCATTGGTGAGCCGTACAAGCTGGTCGCTAACCTGCCCTATCAGGTCACCACACCGTTGTTGTTTCATCTGCTGGAAAGCACCCCACCGCCAGACTGCATGGTGGTGATGATTCAGGAAGAGGTTGCCCACCGGATTTTGGCGCAGCCGGGTACCCGTGAGTATGGTGTGCTGACCTTGGGGGTGGCGTTACGGGCCGGTGCCAAGAAGGTCATGACGGTGAAGCCGGGAGCGTTTTCGCCGCCTCCGAAGGTCCGATCCACCGTCATCCGCTTGACCCCGCTGGCGTCGCCGCCGTTGCCGGAGGGGGAGCAGGCGCATTTTATGCGGGTAGTACGGGCGGCAATGGGGACCCGTCGGAAGACCCTCAAAAATGCGTTGGGTGCGTTGAAGTTACCGAACGAGACCGTTCTTGAAGCACTGGACCAATGTGGGTTGGACCCGCAGGTACGGGGGGAGACGTTGGGGCTGGAAGCGTTTGTGCAGTTGGCACGAGCGCTCCCCAGCAGCAATTAAAACCACGGCCTGCGGGGGCCGCCGCCCCGCCCCCCGGAGGGGTCTAATTCAGCGGCGCAAAGCGCGCTGATTTACTTGTTTATTGCCGCCCTGCGGGCGGTAACAGATGCCTCCGGCGGGCGGGGCGCTCCCCGCAGAGCTATAAACGCCCACGGCGCACTTTACGGCCTGCGGGGGCCGCCGCCCCGCCCCCCGGAGGGGTCTTGTTCAGCGGCGCAAAGCGCCTGCTGGCTTAATTGTAGTAATGGCCGCCCTGCGGGCGGTAAC
>JALWRU010000330.1 GCA_026994095.1 Nitrospira sp.
GGAGTCGCAAAAGGCGATTCTGGTGGGCAAGGGGGGCACCCGCATTCGGGATATCGGCAAGGCGGCGCGGGGGCGGCTGGCGCAGATGTTGGGGCATCCGGTGCACCTTAATTTATTTGTGAAGGTTCATCCTCACTGGCGTCGGGACGGGCGGTTTTTGAATGAGTTGGGCTACCCCAAGTAGGGGAGCGGCAGCCAGCCAAAACAAAAAGCTACGGTGCCAGCGGCACCCTATTAACGGCCAGCGGGGGCCGCCGCTCCGCCCGCCGGAGGCATTTTGTACCGCGCGCAGCGCGGCGACATGATAAATCAACACGGTGCCAGCGGTACCCTATTAACGGCCAGCGGGGGCCGCCGCCCCGCCCGCCGGAGGCATTTTGTACCGCGCGTAACGCGGCGACATGATAAATCAACACGGTGCCAGCGGTACCCTGTTAACGGCCAGCGGGGGCCGCCGCCCCGCCCGCCGGAGGCATTCTTTTTATATAAGAACCGCGCGTAGCGCGGTCTTTTTTTGCCGACCGCGGGCGGGGCGGTCCCCGCTGACCTGTAAACGCCTTCGGCGTGATTGCGGTGCCACAGGCACCGTGTTTTGTTCACCAATTGCCCCCCGCCCATTGCCGTTTTCCCTCACCCTGCTAGACTGATCGCCCGAAGGGAACCCTAGCGTTCGCCCGCACCATCGGAGCCATACCGTGTCCGTTACCGAAATCTCCCAACGCCATGCCCTGATCCTCGACGCCGTCAGTCGTCTGCTGCGCCGGGGTGCCGTCCGCAATCTGGCCAAAATGGTCAACAAGATGCTGCCGGTGGAAGTCTCCAAACTGGTGCGCCATCTGGACACGCTGGAAGACCAGTGCCGGGTGGTGGGACTGGTGGAGGACGTTACCGATAAAGCACACGTCATCAGCGAACTGTACGACGATGCCAAAATCGGCGTCTTTACCGCCCTCAGCAGTGATGAACAAAACGCCATCCTGCAGCACCTGTCGTCGGATGACGCTGCCGATCTGCTGGGGCTGCTGCCCGAAGAGCTGTCGGCTGAGTTGATCCTGCAACTGCCCGCCGACGATGTGGACGACGTGGTCGATCTGCTGCGCTATCCGGAAGAGACCGCCGGCGGCATCATGACGCCCGAGTTTTTAGCCCTGCCGCCGACCACCTCGGCAAAAGAGGCCATCGCTACCCTGCGCGCCGATACCGACGCCGAAATGGTGTTCTATATCTATGTGGTGGATGAGGACGGGGTGCTCGGCGGGGTGCTGTCCCTGCGCGACCTGCTGGCCGAAGAGCCCGATACGCCGCTGGATGCGTTTATGACCAGCCCGGTGGTGTCGGCGCGGGTGGATATGGATCAGGAGGAGACCGCCCGCCTGACCGCCCGTTATAACCTGCTGGCCCTGCCGGTGGTGGACCTGGATGAGCGGCTGGTGGGGATCATCACCGTGGATGACGTCATCGACGTCATGCGCGACGAGGCCACCGAAGACATGCTGCGTATGTCCGGTACCCGCGTGGATGAAGACTATACCGTCAGCATGAGCAGCATGCGGGCGGTGCGGCTGCGGCTGCCCTGGTTGATGGTCAACGTGCTGGGCGGGCTGGCCAGCGCCTGGGTATTGAGCCAGTTCACCACCACCCTGGAGTCGCTGCTGGCACTGGCCAGTTTTATCCCCATCAGCATGGCGCTGGGAGGCAGCCTGGGGGTGCAGTCGTCGACCATTATGGTGGCGGGGCTGGCCACCGGTCGCATCGAGTGGGGCGACGTGCGGCGGGTATTTATGCGCGAGATGCGGGTGGGGGCCATGGTGGGGCTGCTCAGTGGGGTGATTGTCGGTGCCTGTGCTACCTTCTGGCACGATCCATGGCTGGGGATGGTGGTGGGGGTGTCGTTGTTTGCTGCCTGCGGTGTGGCGGCGGTATCCGGCACGCTGATCCCGCTGGTATTCCACCGGGTGCGTATCGATCCAGCGATCTCCTCCGGGCCGCTGGTAACCATGCTCAACGACCTGTCCGGGCTGATCATCTATCTGGGTTTTGCGACCCTGTTGCTGCACTACCGGGACCTCCTGCCGCTGACCTGAACTGTAACCACAACCTGTTGTCTGTATGAGATTTATCGATACCCGTGCCATCACGTTGGGGCGACGGACCCTGTCTGGAGCCGACCGCCTGCTGACCGTGCTGACCCCGGAGCATGGCCGTCTGATGGTGGTGGTGCCCGGTCTGGCCCGCGCTCGTGCGCCCCTGTACGGCGCCCTGGCACCGTTTACCGTGTGGCGGATCATTCTGGGGGGCGGGCGCGGCGGGTTGATGCGGGTGGAGTCGGCGGAGGCGGTGGCGCGCCTGCCCCGGTTGAATGATTCACTCGGCCCCATGCGGGCGGCAGGCATGGTCTGTGCCTGGGTGCGGGCCACCAGTCGTGAGGCCCCCGGCGACCCGCAAGGGCGGGACCGCTTCGCCCTGTTGACCACCACCCTGCGGGCCATGACCCAGCAGCCAGATCCGGCTCCGGCAGCGGCCCGCTTTCTGTGGCGCTGGACCCATCTGGCCGGGATCGGCCCACAAGTGAACGGCTGTATCGACTGTGGTCGGCCACCGGGTCAGGGCGGTTTTTTGCGCCTCAATCCGGGTGGACGCATTTGTAACGGCTGTCGAAAAGCGGGCGATCTGGCCCTTTCCCGGCGGGATGGCACCGACCTGGATGCCGGATTGTCGGCATGTAATACCCCCCAAAACAGCCCCTGGCGGCAGCAGTCAGTACCGGTGGCGCGAGGGCTGGCCTCCTTGGCACAGACCTATCTGCGCCATCATTTTGGGGCCCATCTGCCCTGACTTCACCTGTCCGCCGTTGAATTGGTGTGGGATTTGCTTATATTCTTCAGGTGCGGTGGTCTATGGCCGCCGGTCGACTCGTGGATTTGCGTTGTCCGGTCGGTCGGGATGCCCCTCAGGTGGTGACGTCTGCCGCCCGCTGATTTTATCGATATGCCAAGGCTGTTCAGTTGATGAACCGGCCCTGGCGATGCCGTTGACCCGATGGACCGGTCGCGGTTTGACCGCTTTTGCAGGAGCGATTTTCGCGCGTGAAGCTACTCCGCCGATTACTCATATTAAGCATACTTTTGCCACTCTCGGCCTGTGTGCAGGGGACCAACAGCTTTGGGGTCGCTCAGGATTGCACTGTGGCCTCGACTGAGGTTTCGGTCCTGAATATTTACCCGGCTGAGGTTTCGCTGGATACCGGTCGCCGCTTTCAGATGGTGGCTGAGGCCAAAAACGATTGTGGCTTTACGGTATCGACGGCGCAGGTCAATTTCCGGCTGGCAACCCAGTCCAACGTGGTGCAGGTGGGGGGGGACGGCCAGGTCAATGTGCTCGGTTTCTCCACCGAACCGGTCAAAATCCTTGCCGTGTTACAAGCGCCGGGGCAGGGGGCCAATGCGGCGGTTGCCCCGGTTGCCGCCACATTGAAGATGCAGCGCGGCTTTACGGTCAACCCGGTACCGGGTTGCATCCTGATTTTCCCCCCCGGACCGGTAGAGATCGCCGAGTCGGCGGGCTCCCGCCAGTTGACTGCTAGCGCCTACGACACGAACTGTACGGCGATTGCTCGAGACGGGACCCCACTGGGCTCCGCCAAGCAGTTACCGGGAGTGCCCATAAGCTGGCGTAGCGCCACCCCCAACATTGCCACGGTAGATACCTTTGGTCGGGTGACAGTGGTCAATCCGGGGATCGCAACGATTATTGCCGAACCGGCTCAAGGCTCCAATCAGGGCGCTCGCGGTGAGGTGTCGGTGATTGTGCGCAGTCAGGACGGTTCATCCGGTGCCGCGCCTGTATTAAAAGTCACTCCCAACCGGCTGTTGCTACAGGTGGATGGCGTGGCTACCGTGCAGGCACAGGTAATCAACGCCGTGACCCAGGAGGCGCTGGAGGCACGTTTTGAGTTTCGGCTGGTGAACCCCGGCAGCACCCAGGATCAGCAGCTTCGGATCGCCGAGTTGACCCCGTTCCGGGATACCAGCGTGGCCCAGCGCTTCGCAAGCGCCTCCTTGACCGGCGTCCGTTCCGGGCGGGCCGAGGTGCTGG
>JALWRU010000331.1 GCA_026994095.1 Nitrospira sp.
CCCCGGCCCGGTCGACCCGGTCGTTAAAGGCGTAGACCCCCCGGTTGACCGGTTCAATGGGGTCGTAGGCCGCGGTCAAGGGGCCGCTGGTGGCGCAACCGCTGGTCAGTATCAGCAGGAGCAGCATCGATCCCAGGCGGGCCGGGGTGTTCATGGGCCAGACCATCAGGCGGGGCAAGCGCACCTCACTCCGGTGTGTCACTGCTGTAGCGGGCGATTTGCGCCTCCAGCGTAGCGATCAATGAGTCAAAGCCGTCGCGTTTTAAAATGGCGTTGTACTCCGCCCGCTTGAGCGCCAGATCGCTGACCCCGTCGGTCACTACGTTAATGATGCGCCAGCCGTTACCGCGCTCCCGCAGCAGATAGTCGAAGCGTACCGGTGGGTCGTTGGGGCGGACCAGCAGTGCCTGCACCCGTCGGTCGCCCCGCTCGGTGGCAATCACCTCACCCACCTCAAAATGTTCGCCGGAGTAGCCGTTAAAACGGTAGGCGTAGGTGGCCAGAATGAGTCGCCGAAAGAGTGCCAGATACTGCTGTTGCCGGGCTGCCGACCAGCCCCGCCAGTGGCGGCCCACGGTCACCCGAGCCACCCGTTGCAGGTCGTAGGCGTCATCGATTACCGGGGACAATCTCTCCAGTCGCCCGGCGTAGCCCAACGATGTGGCGTTCTGCATGACCTCCAACAACGTCTCGTGCAGATGGGTGACCACGGTTTGCGCCGAGACGCCGGGAGGGGCAGGCTCCGGATCTGCTGCCCACACCGGTGCGGCGGCCCATAACAAGGCCCCGGATAGCAAACTGGTCAATAGCAGTCGTGTCATGGGCTGGCGGTTGGCTCCTGTCGACGGTAGCTGCGGCCCTTCCAGCGGGAGCGCTCACCGCGCCAGTAGCGCAGGGCCGACAACCAGGTCATGCCTAAAAAGAGGGTGCCGGACACCGGCAAAATGAATGCGGCGGCCAGAGAGCGGTCGTACCACTTCAAGGTGGGCAGGTAGGAGATCGCCATGGCCGTATAGGCCAGTGCCGCCAGCGCCGGAGCATTCCCGGCCAGCAGTCCGGCCAGCGGTACCCAGAAGCAGAGCCCCATCAGTAAGGTACACAACAGTAGTAGGGTCACTGAGTAGCGCAGTTGGGTATAGGCGGTACGGGCCACCATGTCGGCAATCTCTGACAGCCGTGTGGTGGCGCGGGTGCTGATCACTTCACGGCTTTGGCCCATCCAGGTGCGCTCCCCCAGTTCGGTCACCTTGCGGGCCAGGGTGCAGTCGTCGATCAGGGCCCCCTTGAGGGCGGAAAACCCGCCCAGTTCGGTGAGCAGGCGGCGCTCCAGCAAAATACAGCCCCCGGCTGCGGCAGCCACCCGGCGGCTGCGGTGATTGGACAGGCGAAACGGATACAACAGTTTGAAAAAATAGACGAAGGCGGGCATCAACAGCCGCTCCCAGCCGCTCACCATGTGGGGGGTGGCCAGAATGGAGGCAAACGGTGCGCCCCACTGTTGCATCTGCCGACGCAGGGCCGCCACCACCCCCGGCTTCAGGGTAATGTCCGCATCCAGCAGCAAAATATACCGGCTGTCGATCTGTCGGTAGCCCTGCTCCAGCGCCCACAGCTTACCGCTCCAGCCGTCTTCCAACGGCTGCCCTTTGACCACCTGCCAGTGACGGTTGTTGGTCTGCTCGATCACCCGGCGGGCTACCTGCGCGGTGTCATCGTCGGAGCGATCGTCCACCAGCAGACAGCCGATGCCACCGCCTTGCGCCGCCAGTCCGGTGAGGGTCGTGGTGATGTGATCGGCCTCATCCCGTGCCGGAATCAGGGTGGTAATGTCACTCATGTCGGTGGTCGCGGTACGATCGATGGCGGTCACTTCCAGCACCTCGCCATTGCGCCAGGGTCGCCAGGGTACCAGCAGCACGGCACACCATAGCAGGGCGGCGGCACCACACAGCAGGCTCCACATGGCTGTCGGAAAAGGCCCCTCAGGCGGGGCCGTCCTCCTTGGTGGCCGAGGCGGTCTGCAACTGTACATTGGGCACCAGCGCAGTGGGGGCTGGCTCCAGCAATCCGGGGACCTCCGGTGCCAGTGGGCCGTCCAGCCGGGGGCCACCCAGGGCCACCGTGAGCGCCTTGAAGGGGTGCGCAACGGTGTCATTCACCGCCGTGGGTTCATAACCACAATGGGCCATACATTGTGCGCATTTGGGGTGGGTGCCGGTACGGTACAGGTCCCAGTTGGTCTCGCTCATCAGCGCGTCAAAGGTGGGGGCGTAGCCCTCATTGACCAGCAGGTAACACGGCTTCTGCCAGCCAAATACGTTGCGTGTCGGGTTACCCCAGGGGGTGCATTGATAGGTCTGGTTGCCCGCCAGAAAGTCCAGATAGAGGGCCGACTGGTTAAAGGCCCAGCCACGCCCCTTGCCCTTGCGCAGAATCTCGCGGAACAGGCGTTTGCTGGTGGCGCGTTGCAAAAACACACTTTGATCCGGGGCGCGCTCGTAGTTGAATGCGGGTGAAACGGTAAACCCTTCTACCCCCAGCCCCATGACAAAGTCGAAAAACGAGGCCACTTCCTCCGGCGACTCGCCCTCCATCAGGGTGCAGTTCACGGTGACCCGAAACCCCCGCGCCACCGCCATCTTGATGGCCGCAACCGCCTGGGTGAAGACCCCCTCCTGACAGACCGCCCGGTCGTGGGTCTCCTCTTCGCCATCCAAATGGATGGAAAAGGTCAGGTAGGGCGACGGGGTGTAGTCGTCCAGCTTCTTTTCCATCAACAGGGCGTTGGTACACAGGTAGACATACTTTTTGCGGTCGGTGATGGCCTGCACGATCTCCGGCAACTCGTGGTGCAGCAGCGGCTCACCCCCGGCGATGGAGACGATCGGTGCACCGCACTGCTCGACCGCGTCGATGCAATCATCCACCGACAAACGCTGGTTGAGGATGTCGTCCGGATAGTCGATCTTGCCGCATCCGGCGCAGGCCAGGTTACAGCGGAACAGGGGCTCCAGCATCAGTACCAGCGGATACTTTTCACGTCGTTTTAGTTTTTGCGTGAGGATGTATTTGCCGACGCTCAGCATCTGCGAAACTGGGATACTCATGTGCTGCCTGCCACTTCCAACGAAATCAAACTGCGCTTTGTGCTGTCCAGCGGGCCGACCCCGTCCGGCAGCGAAAAATGGATCGGCTCCGGTACGCCGTCCATCTCTTCAAACTGGTGGCAGCCCCGCTCGGCCAGTACTGCCAGTACCTCGTCTACCAGCACCTCCGGTGTGGATGCCGCTGCGCTCACACCGACCCGGTGATGGCCGTCAAACCAGTCGCCCTGAAGGCTGCCGGCGTCTTCAACCAGATGGGCCGAGACACCGTGTTGGGCGGCCACCTCTACCAGCCGGTTGGCATTGGAGCTTTGACGGGCACCAACGACCAGCACCAGCGTTGCCCACTGGGCCAACGCCCCGACGGCCTGTTGACGATTTTGGGTAGCGTAGCAGATATCGTCCAGTTGCGGGCCTTGCAGGGTGGGGAAACGGCGCTCAAGGGTGGCGATGGTCTGGGCGGTATCGTCCACGCTGAGGGTGGTCTGGGTGACGTAGGCCACCCGCTGGGGGCGGTCGATCTGCACCGTGCGGGCCTCTTCTTCACTGCTCACCAAATGGATGGGGCCGTCTACCTGCCCCAGGGTGCCGATCACCTCGTCGTGACCCGGATGGCCGATCAGGATGACTTCGTAGCCCAGAGCGCTGTACTGCCGCGCCTGTTCGTGAACCTTGTGCACCAGTGGGCAGGTGGCATCCAGCACCCGTAAATTGCGGTCGCGGGCCGCCTCAATCACCTGCTGCGACACTCCATGGGCGCTAAAGATGGTGATGGAGCCGTGCGGGATCTGCGTCAGCGACGAGACAAACACCACCCCCTCTGCGACCAGGTCGGCCACCACCCGCTGGTTGTGCACGATATCGTGGTAGACGTAGACCGGCGCGCCGTGCTGCTGCAAGGCCCAGCGTACGGTATCGATGGCCCGCACCACACCGGCGCAAAACCCTCTGGGACGGGCGGTCCGTACCAGCATCCCCCCCC
>JALWRU010000332.1 GCA_026994095.1 Nitrospira sp.
ACCCAGGCCGGGCTGGTAGCGCACTTTACGGCCATTGCCGAGGCAGTGGACATTCCGCAAATGCTGTACAACGTTCCCAGCCGCACGGTGGCCAACCTGTTGCCGGAGAGTGTTGCCAAGCTGGCACGGCTTGCCAATATCGTGGCCATCAAAGAGGCCACCGGCAGCATGGCGGTGGCGGGGGACATCCTGCACCGCTGTGGTGACCAGCTGGATGTCATCTCCGGCGACGATTTTGCCAATCTGGGGCTATTGGCCATGGGCGCGGTGGGGGCGATCTCGGTTACTGCCAATGTGGCTCCTCGACAGATGGCTGATATGTTCAATGCGTGGCAGTCGGGCGATCTGGACCGCGCCCGTGCGATTCACATGTCGTTGATTCCGCTGCATGAAGCCATGTTCTTTGAGACCAGTCCTATCCCGGTCAAGACTGCGCTGGGGCTGATGGGCAAGATCAATCCAAACCTGCGGTTGCCCCTGAGCGCGATCGGTAGCGACGCGCGGCAACGGCTGACCTCCGTACTGACCACCGCCGGGTTGGTGCAGGAGCAGCCGGCATGAACCCGGTTCGTATTACCGTCGCTGGTGCCGGTGGGCGGATGGGGCTGCGCATCACCGCGTTGGCCCATCAGGGCGATGGAACGGTGGTGGTTGGAGCGGCAGAGTATTCCGGTCACGGGCAGGTGGGTCACGACATCGGCACACTGGCGGGGATCGGTGTGATCGACGTTACCCTGTCGCCGGATCTGGCGCTCAATCTGGACCGCACCGACGTGGTGATCGATTTTTCCACACCGGAAGGGACGTTGGCCTATGCGGCGGCAGCCGGTAAGGCGGGGATTCCCATGGTCATCGGCACCACCGGGCTGGATCCGGCCCAGCAGGCCCAGGTGGCCGAGTCGCTGGCGGGTGTGCCCTATGTGCAGGCCCCCAATATGAGCGTGGGGGTCAACCTGATCCTTAAATTGCTGGCCCAGGCGGCCACAGCGCTGGACGACAGTTACGACATTGAGGTGGTCGAGATGCACCATCGTCACAAGATTGATGCCCCCTCCGGCACCGCCCTGCGCATGGCCGAGGTATTGGCTGAGGCACGCGGCATATCGCTGGAGCAGGAGGGGGTGTTCAGCCGTCACGGCCAGACCGGTCCGCGTCCGCGTGGTGCCATCGGGGTGCAGACCCTCCGGGGTGGCGATGTGGCGGGGGATCACACGGTCATCTTTGCCGCCGATGGGGAACGGGTGGAGATCGGCCACCGGGCCTCCGGGCGCGATACCTTTGCCTCGGGTGCGATTCGGGCCGCCCGTTGGGTGGTGGGGCGCGCCCCAGGGCGTTACGGCATGCAAGAGGTGCTGGGGCTGTGATTCAGCCGGTAACCGCCTATGTGGGGATCGGTGCCAATCAGGGCGACCCCCGCCGCCAGTGTCATCAAGCAGTCGATTCTCTGGCTCAGGCCGACGGTGTGGCACTGCGGGCGGTGTCGCGTTGGCGAGAGACGGCACCGGTCGGACCTGTTCCGCAGGCAAACTTTGTTAACGGTGTGGTGGCACTTCACGTCACCTGTACTGCACGGCAGTTGCTGGGTGTCTGTCTTGGCATTGAGCAGCAGATGGGTCGGGTCCGTAGCGAGCGCTGGGGGCCTCGCTGTATCGATCTGGACCTGTTGTTGTTCGGTGAACAGGTCATTGATGAACCGGGTCTGTGTGTGCCCCATCCAGAGATGACCGCGCGCGCGTTTGTAATGGAGCCGCTGGCAGAGCTGGCCCCGGAGCAGTGCCATCCACTGACCGGTCAAACCTTTGCCGATCTGGCCGCGGCGTTTGCTCCGGAACATCTGTTGTTACCCGTGAGGTAGGCGGTGTTGCTGCGCACCGCCAGCGAGGTACACAAGACCGTCGGTAGCTGGCATGAGCGCGGCTATACGGTGGGGCTGGTACCGACCATGGGTGCCCTGCACGAGGGGCACGCGGCATTGGTGCGTCAGGCCCACGAGGAGTGTGATCGGGTGCTGGTGTCGGTATTTGTCAATCCGGCCCAGTTCGGTCCGGATGAAGATTTGGCGGCCTACCCGCAAATGCTGGAGGCCGACCGGGAATTGGCCCGGGCGGCAGGTGCCCGAGGGGTGTTTGCACCGACCGTGTCGGTGGTCTACCCCCACGGCTATCAAACCCGCGTTGCAGTGACCGAGTTGACCAGGCGGTGGTGCGGTACCGGACGTCCCGGCCATTTTGATGGGGTAGCTACGGTAATCTGCCGTCTGTTTGGGCTGATACAGCCAGATCGGGCCTACTTTGGTCAAAAGGACTATCAACAGGTGGCGCTGGTGCGGCGGCTGGTGACGGACCTGTGCCTGCCACAAGAGATCGTCGCCTGTGCAACTGTACGCGCGCCGGACGGGCTGGCGCTCAGTTCCCGCAATCGGTACCTGAACGATGCAGAGCGGCAGGCGGCGGTGGCCATCCCCACCAGCCTGAATCGGGCTCGGGCACAATATCAGGCAGGTGAGCGGAACGCGGATCATGTAATGGAGGCCGCTCGCAATCACATGACCGAATGGGGATTGGCGGTGGAGTATGCCGCGGCCTGTGACCCGGACTCGCTGGAGCCGGTTGCACAATTATCGGCAGGAACGGTGTTGCTGGTGGCCGCAAAGATCGGAAGTGCCCGTTTAATTGATAATATTATCCTGTTATGACGGGGCAGTTCGGGGCGGGTTGAGGGGTGGATTGTCGCTCTGGAAGGCGTTGCTTTAAAAAACAATCGTCTGAGGCGTTGACGCCAGCCAATCTAAGTCATAGAATACCGGGCTTTTCCGAAAGTGTTGCCCGCCTGTGTGTTTGGGCCGTTTTGGAGTCATTTCGTGAATGGAGAGGGTATGCCCACCATCAGTCAGTTGATTCGCAAGGGCCGCAAGAAGGCGGTTTCGCGAACCAAAAGCCCGGCACTGAAGTCCTGCCCGCAGAAGCGAGGCGTCTGTGTGCGTGTATATACCACCACACCGAAGAAGCCGAACTCGGCGTTGCGTAAAGTCGCCCGTGTGCGCCTGACCAACGGTATGGAGGTGACCTCCTATATTCCGGGTGTGGGTCATAACCTGCAGGAGCACAGCATCGTGTTGATTCGCGGTGGTCGTGTAAAGGATTTGCCCGGTGTGCGTTATCACATTGTGCGTGGTGCGCTGGATACTACCGGCGTTTCGGATCGCCGTCGCGGTCGTTCCAAGTACGGCGCCAAGCGGCCCAAGTAAAGAGAGTTTGATCGATGTCTCGTAGGAGCAGTGCAGAAAAGCGGATTCCGGTACCCGATCCCAAATACGGGGATGTGCTGGTGGCCCGGCTGGTGAACGTTATCATGCGTGATGGCAAGAAGAGCGTGGCCGAGCGCATTGTGTATGAGGCCTTTGATCGCGCCGCCGAGAAGACCGGCCGTGACGGGTTGGAGGTGTTTGAAGAGGCGCTGGAGAACATTCGTCCTGCGGTCGAGGTTCAGTCCCGCCGTGTGGGTGGTGCGTCCTATCAGGTGCCCATCGAGGTGCGCGCCGATCGCCGGACCGCGCTGGCCCTGCGTTGGCTGGTCCGTTTCTCCCAGAGCCGTGCCGGCCGCACCATGGAAGAGAAGCTGGCCTACGAGCTGGTGGATGCGGTCAACCGGGCCGGTGGTGCCTACAAGAAGCGTGAAGATACCCATCGGATGGCCGAGGCCAACCGTGCATTTGCGCATTTCCGTTTTTAGGCTGCTTTTTTAGCTCAGGTGTTTTAAGACCATGGCACGCGAACATTCACTCAGCAGCTGGCGCAATATCGGCATCATGGCCCATATTGACGCGGGCAAGACCACCACGACAGAGCGCATCCTGTTCTATACCGGTGTGTCTCACAAGATCGGTGAAGTACACGAGGGTACTGCCGTCATGGACTGGATGGAGCAGGAGCAGGAGCGGGGGATTACCATTACCTCTGCGGCCACCACCTGTTTCTGGGCCCGCAACAACGAGCAGTTCCGTATCAACATCATTGATACACCGGGGCACGTGGATTTCACCATTGAGGTGGAGCGCTCCTTGCGGGTGCTGG
>JALWRU010000333.1 GCA_026994095.1 Nitrospira sp.
GGCCGCAGTTCGGGCAGCACTACCACTGTTTTTGGAACGATTTTGAGATGATGAACAGCAAAGCCCTGTCGTTATTTGCCATTGGTCTGTGGTTGTTGACCATCGTCGGGTTGGGTATCAAATTCAGCAGCGGCACCACCGAGCCGTCTAAAGATGGTCGCACCGCCGTTATCTTGAGTGAGACCGAGCGTGACTATGTGCTGGGTGAGATGCGCGGTCTGCTGGCGACTGTCCAGACCATTGTCGCTGCGGTGGCGGTGGACGACATGGCCAAGGTGGCCAACGCCGCCCGCGCCGCCGGTTCCGCCGCGCCGCGCTCGGCCCCGCCGGAGCTGATGATCAACCTGCCGTTGGGGTTCAAGACCACCGGCATGTCGGTGCATAAGGGCTTTGATCAGATCGCCGATGCGGCGGAAGCGGGCGAGAGTGGCAAGCAGGTGTTGGGCCGCTTGGGGGCGCAGATGGGAGTATGCGTAGGGTGCCACGCCACCTACCGCCTATCAGTTAAATAGCTGTCGGCTCCATGGCCGTCTACCGGCGTCCGCTTTTGGCCTGTGCGCAACGACTCCGGCTCACGAAAATCCTCAACGTACGGACGTACGCCTGCGGTATTTCGCTCGCCTGCGGCGTCACGCACAGACCAAAATCGAACGCCTACGTCGGTTGATTTTCTGGGTGGGCAAGGCCGGGTGGCTGGTCCGCTTTGGTTTTTGAGGAATGGTCACCCTCGACCCCGCGCAGCATGGCTGCCCGTTTGCCCATCGCGTCCCTGGCTCGCTGCCCTCATCGTTGCACGCCGTGCGTGCCTGCCCTTATCGCAGCAGGCCGTGCCTGCCCGCGTCTACACTTTGTAGCTGTATTGTTGGCCGGCTTGGCGTTCGCAGTCGGGGGGGAAGCTTTTGCGTTTGTCGGCGTAGTACTGCGCCCGGTGATCGCCGTCGCTTTGGCGGTTGTAGGTCATGTACAAAATCCGGCGCGGCAGCTCGGTGCGGTTGGGGGCCGAGCCGTGGGGGGTGTAGCAGTCGAAAAAGGCCACATCCCCCGGTGCGGTGGGGTAGGGGATGAAGGTCATGCCACGGGTCTCCTCATCCGTCAGCGGTTGCCACATCTGCCCCACCATGCCCCGGTTGTGGTGGGCGGCGGCCAGTTCCAGACAGCCGTTCTCCAGCGTGGCCCGGTCGATGGTCACCATCATCGACAGAAAAAACGGCGCATAGGTATCCCACCCGGCCTGAATGTCCTGATGGCGCTCAAAGCCCTGTCCTCCGGGCAGTTTGTAGTTGATCTTGTCCTTGAACATCACCGCAGGCTCGCCCAGCAGATCGGCCACCAGACCCAATACCCGTGGGCCGTTGACCAGTTCGTTCAGTTCTGCATCGTAGGGGCAAAAATTCTCGATGCGCGACAGGATGCGCTCGTCCGGGTCATCGACCTTGTCTTCAAGGTAGTGCATCACCTCGCCCGGTGTGGGGGTGAGCGCCTGCAATCGCGCCACCCGGTCGCGAATACGCGATACCTGCTCTGGCGCAAACAGGCCCCGCACAATCAAAAACCCGTCCCGATGAAACCGGGCAATCTGTGCCGTGCTCAGGCCCGTGTCAGTTGCGGTCATTGGCATGTGTCACCCCCTTTTCCCCCTCAGAAAAAAAATGGATTCGTTGATGCTGATAACGGCCGTTGTTGTTGCCCTTATTCCCATTACTTGCAGTTGAGCTTGCGGCACCCTCTGACAGGCCGTAAGGTGGGGCCTCACCTTGCAAGGAGCCACCATGCCCAAGCCCCCTCCGCCCACCGGCGGTCTGACCCGGATCGGTAGTGCCGCAGCGGCCCCGTCCACCCCGACCGTAGAGGTGCCCAAAGAGGTGCGTAGCCACCGCCTGTTCAACGATCTGGCCGATGCGGATCTGGCCTACCTGATGAGCCTTGCCCAGATCGACGACTACGGCAAACGGGCCACCGTGTTTGAGCAGGGCGCGCCCTGCAACGGGCTGTATGTGGTGCTGTCAGGCACCGTGCGGCTGTTCAAGGCGTCGCCGGACGGGCGCGAGCATGTGGTGGAGGTCATTCGGCAGGGGCAGTCATTTGCCGAGGCCGCCGTATTTGCCGACGTGCCTGGCTTTCCGGTGCATGCCCAGACGCTGGGGCCGTGCCGCTTGATGTTTCTGCCCAAGGCCCCCTATCTGGACTTTTTGCGCGACCATCCCAGCTATCTGTTTGCCATGGTGGCGGGGTTGTCGATCCGCATGCACCAACTGGTGGTCAAGATGGAGCGCCTTACCTTAAAAGATGCCTTGCAACGGACCGCCGGTCATCTGCTCGACATGGCGGGTGATGGCGGCAGCGCTACGCTGGATGTGACCAAGGCCACGCTGGCCTCCCAACTGGGCCTCACTCCGGAGACCCTGTCCCGTGCGCTGACGGCCTTGCAGGAGCAGGAGTTGCTGCACATGACCGGCAGTGAGTTTACGCTGCCCGACCGGGACGGTTTGCAGGCGCTCAGCAAGGGCAGCGCCTGAAAAAAAACGCCGACGTGACAACAAATATGCGTTTCCTTGATATAGATCAAGGCGCGCCCGCTTCGACCCGCATAACCTGACCGCACAAACCATCAGTTAAGTGACCGTTCAACTGCCCCCTTTTCCGGGTGCACCGACGGCGGTCTTCATCATGTGCGGAGGGATGCCACATGAACGGATACGGATCGATACGAGCGGGGCTGCTGGCGCTGTGCGTCATGGTGTTATCGACCACGGGGGTAGCGCAGGCCGCCCAACACGAGTTTGAGATGACCATCGACGACGTCACTATCGACGTGGCCGACGGCCTCAGCTACCACTCTTTTGCCTTTAACGGTCAGGTGCCGGGGCCGCTCATTCACGTCAAGGAGGGCGACGACCTCACCATCCACGTGACCAACATGACCGCCCTGCCCCACACGGTGCATTGGCACGGCATGTACCAAAAAGGCACCTGGCAGATGGACGGGGTGCCTTCCATCACCCAAAAACCGATCGAGCCGGGTGATACTTTCACCTACAAATTCAAAGCCGAGCCGTCTGGCAGCCTGTGGTACCACTGCCACGTGAACGTCAACGAACATGTGGCCCTGCGCGGTATGTGGGGGCCGATCATCGTCGACCCGAAAGCGCCGACCGAGCTGGAGAAGCGCGTCACCCGCGACTTCATCCTCATGCTCAATACCTACGATTCCAAATACGCCAGCAAGCCCGGTTTTGGCGGTCTGCCCACCGAAGAGGGCGACATGGACTACTTTGGTCTGAACGCCCGTTCCTTCCCCAACACCCAGCCCATGCGCATTAAAGAGGGCGACGTGGTACGGGTACGGCTGTTTGGCTCTGGCGGTGGTATTCACTCCATGCATACTCACGGGCACACCTTCTGGGTCACCCACAAGGACGGCTTTCCGCTGCCCCAGCCCTATCAGGCCGACACGGTGTTGCTCGGCCCCGGCGAACGGTACGACCTGATTTTTGAGGCCAACAATCCGGGCCGTTTCATCTTCCATGACCACATGGATACCCACGTAACCAACGCTGGCAAATATCCTGGCGGCATCATCACGGTGATGGAGTACGACGGTATTCCCAAAGAGGACTGGTATCCGTGGAAAGACGTGAAGTACGACCCCAACTACTTCTATAGCGAGTCGCTCAAGAAGCCCTACGGCATGCACAACCATGACGGCTTCAAAGGCACCCCGGTCAAAAAAGAACGCCGTCGGCGTGGTCGCTAGGGGGCGGACACATGCGAATCTCTACCATGATGGGAGCGGCCCTGGCCGTCTCTCTGGGGGTGACCCTTGCCTTGGCCAGCAGCGGTTTTGCCGCTGACGGCGAGGCGCTGTTAAAGAGTCGTTGCAGCGGCTGCCACAACCTGACCGGACCGGCTCCCACCACCGCCAAAGGGGTGCGGGAGCGCAAGGCGCCGGACCTGTTCTATGCGGGCAACAAGTTCCGTGAAAGCTGGCTGCAACAGTGGTTGCACAAGCCGACCCGCATCCGCCCGGCGGGGGCGTTCTATGGCGACCACATCAAGGCCACCGACAAGTGGG
>JALWRU010000334.1 GCA_026994095.1 Nitrospira sp.
GTTGCAACCAGCTCATGATATCCCGCTCGGCAAAGTCACACTGTACCTGTCCATCGCCGTGCAGTTCGGTGATCTGACCACTCAGATCGTCAGCAAACTCCAGTCGGTCGCCCACCTTCAGGCGTCCCCGCGCCAGCGCCCGCCAGCTCCCGCCGTCACCCGCCAGCAACAACAGCTCAACCTTGCCACCTGACCGTTGCTTGTGCCCAAAGATTCGGGCCGGAAAGACGCGGGTATCGTTCAGGACCAGCAGGTCACCGGGCTGCAACAGGGTGGGCAGCTCATGAAAGTGGCGGTGGTCGATGGTGCCGGATTCACGCCCCAGCACCGCCAACCGGGACTGGTCACGACCGGCCAGCGGATGGGCGGCAATCTGCGCCTCCGGCAGCTCAAAGTCGAAGTCTGACAGGGTCAATGACGGGGTCGGGTCGGAAGGGGGGAGGGTCACAGGCGGATGCGCCGACGGGCAGCAGGGCTGGCGGTCAGGGGTGAAAGTGCTTGGACAGGGCCAGCCCCTGGCTCTGGTAGTGGGAGCCAGCGCCGTAGGCGGTCTGCGGTGTCTCCAGCAGTCGCTCGTAGACCATCTTGAAAAAGACCTGACCGTGGGTCACCCGAAACGGCACGTCGTGGGGGCGTACCTCCAGCACTGCGCGGGTGCCGTTCAAGGTGCCGCCGCCGTAGCCAAAACCGCTGTCAAAGAACCCGGCATAGTGGGTACGCAGTTCACCGGAGCCGGCATCGTACTCGATCATCTCTGCCGCGACTTGATCGGGGATGCGCACCCGCTCGCGGGAGGCAAAGATATAAAACTCCTCCGGCTCCAGGATCAGGCTGGCGTCCGTCTGGGGGGGAATCGGCTCCCAGTACTCATCGGCGGCGTGGGCGCCCACCTGGCTCATATCGACGATGGCGGAATTCCGCCGCGCTTTGTAACCGACCACCTTGCGAGAGCCACCATTCTTCAGGTCGATACTCATATAAAGGCCGTCGCGGATCAACGCATCGTTCTCTGGCACCGGCTGGTCGTGTTCGTCAAATAGCAGCTGCTCCTGTCGATACAACTCCCGCAGGTCCCGGTCGTCCATGCGCGGGTTGCCCTCGCTGAGGCGCAACTGGTTGAGGCATAACCCCGGCGTGACCCGCACGGTAAAGGAGCGCGGCACCACCTCCAGATAGAGCGGGCCGTCGTACCCGGCGGGGATCTCTTCAAAGCGGTAACAGCGGTCGGTGATCACGCGGGTAAAGATGTCCAGCCGCCCGGTGCTGCTTTTGGGGTTGGTGCGTCCCTGAACATGATGGGGCAGGCTGAGCCGCTCCAGCAGCGGGATAATGTAGACCTGCCCGCGCTCTAAAATGCCGCCGTTGGACAGGTCCAGCGGATACATCTCCAGGTCCTTGAGGACCTCGTTGACGGTCTGGTGCTGGGGCAGAAAGCTGCTGCGTACCCGATAGGCGCGGCTGCCCAGCCGCAGGTCGAAGCTGGCCGGTTGGAATTGCGCGTCAGTGACCGGATGGGGGGCCTGAATCCAGCCCTCGGCCACCGCCTTGCGCAGCCCCTGTATAGGAAGAATACCGGCCATGCCGTTAGGGCGGCCCCGGCGACCGAAAGACATTGTCGGTAATCGCCTCAGCAAGCCCCTGCCAGGGACCGTTCGGATCGGGGGTGGACTCGCCCCACTCCTCAAAGTAGATCAGCTCTTCCAGCGGCGTGCGCTCGCCCCAGCCGATCTCCTCTAACACCGGCTGATCCGGGAAGGCCGTCACCGGCCCCAGACACAACAGGCCGATGGGGTTGATGTGGGGCGGCAGGTTCAGAATCTGGCGCACGTCCGGTTTTTTGTAGAACGACACCCACCCCATGCCCATCCCCTCGGCGCGGGCCGCCAGCCACAGGTTCTGGACCGCTCCGGCAGCGCTGTACAGGTCGGTCTGCTCATCGCTGTTGCGGCCCAGCACATGCGGCCCCTTGCGGGAGGGATCGACCGTCATGCAGATCACCACCGACGCCTCACGCAGCGCCTCGATTTTGATGGTCGGAAACTGCTCCGCCTGTTCGCCTTCAAACACCACAGCAGCACTGCGTCGTTCTTTGTCCACCACCCGCCACAGGGCTTCGCGCTTTTCGGTGGACTGGATCAAGACAAAGTTCCACGGCTGCATAAACCCGACGCTGGGGGCGTGATGGGCGGCCTGTAACAGGTGCACCAGTGTGGCGTGTTTGATCGGCTCGCCGGTAAACCCCTCACGCATGTCACGCCGTCGGTAGATGGCCTCGTATACCGCTTTGCGGGCGGCTTCCGAGAAGCGATGCTCCAGACCCATCAGATGGCCCCCGGTACATAGTTGGGAGAACTGACCCGCAGCTCCTTGACGATGTCGGTGTAGTGGCCCACACAGGCCTCAATCTGTTCGGTGGTGGTGTCCCGCCCCAGACTCAAGCGCAGGTTGCCGGACAGCCACGGCTCGTCGATGCCCATGGCCGTCAACACGTGGGACGGTGCCGGAGAGCCGGTGGTACAGGCGGAGCCGGTGGAACTGCCAATGCCGTGCATACCCATGCGCAGATTGAGGGCCTCACCCTCCACCCCGGCGGCGCTGACATTGACGTTATTGGGCAGCCGGTCGCTGGCATGGCCATTCAGGCGGGTATCCGGTAAAGCAGTCAGTGCCGCAATCAGTTGATCCCGCAGGGCGGTCAGGCGGGCGATTTCGCTCTCCATTTCATCTGCCGCCAGTGCTGCCGCCGCCCCCAGCCCGACGATGCCTGCCACGTTTTCGGTGCTGGGGCGCAGGCCGCGTTCCTGCTTGCCGCCGTACTGAATGGCGCGCAGATGCACGCCCTTTTTCACATACAGCGCCCCCACCCCTTTGGGGCCGTGGAACTTGTGGCCGGACAGGGACAGCAGGTCTACCTGCATCGTCTCCACATCGGTGGGGATATGGGCGAAGGTCTGCACCGCGTCGGTATGCAGCAGCACCCCACTGGCGCGGGTGATAGCACCGATCTCCGCCAGCGGCTGCACCGTGCCCACCTCGTTATTGCCGTGCATGATCGACACCAGCACCGTGTCGTCCCGAATGGCGTCGGCCACGGTTTGCGGGTCGATCTGTCCGCTGGCATCCACCGGCAGTACGGTGATGTCCCACCCGTCTTTGGCCAGCGCCTCGCAGGTGTGCAGCACCGCGTGGTGTTCAATCGCGCTGGTAATCAGGTGTCGGCCCCGGTCCGCCAGCCCTCGCGCCACGCCAAGGATGGCCAGGTTATCCGCCTCGGTACCGCCGCTGGTGAACAGCACCTGTTTGGCCTTGCAGCCCAACACCTGCGCCACCTGCTTGCGGGCGGCATCAATACCCTCTTTGGAGACCTGCCCCAGCCCGTAGGTACAGGAGGCGTTGCCGTAGTACTCGGTCAGGTACGGCAGCATGGCGTCCAGCGCCTCTCGCCGCAAGGGGGTAGTGGCCGCGTGGTCCAGATAGATGGTAGTGGGGGAATTCACCGGCAATCAGGCGGTGCGAATCAACTGTTCGGCGATCTGCACCGCGTTCAAGGCCGCACCTTTGCGCAACTGGTCGGCCACCACCCACATGTTGAGGCCGTTTTCCAGGGTCGGGTCTTCCCGCACCCGGCCCACGTAGACCGCATCCGAGCCGGATACATCCACCGGCAGCGGATAGAGATTGCGCTCCGGGTCGTCCAGCACCACCACGCCGGGCATGTCGGACAGCAGCGCCCGTGCCTGATTGGCCGACAGGGGCCGCTCCAGCTCCAGATTGATGGACTCCGCATGGGCGCGGAACACCGGCACCCGTACCGTGGTAGCGGTAATGCGAATGCTGTCGTCGCCGAGGATTTTTTGCGTCTCGACAATCATCTTCCACTCCTCGCGGGTGGTGCCGGCGTCGTCAAATACGTCGATATGGGGCAGGCAGTTAAAGGCGATCTGATGGGGGTAGACCTTGGGGGTCGGCTCCTTCAAATTGAGCACCTCGCCGGTCTGCTGCACCAGCTCTTCAATGGCCGCCTGACCGGTACCGGACACGGCCTGATAGGTCGATACCACCAC
>JALWRU010000335.1 GCA_026994095.1 Nitrospira sp.
CAACGGGCAGACGACGATGCACAGGCACCGCTACCGGTAGACGGGCAGGTGGTGGAGCGGCTGGTCAGCGCCCTGTCGGTGCTGCGTGCGCTGACCTTCGTCGATCCCCCTGAAGCAGTGCCCGACCCGCTGCTGGCCCGGTTCACTGTCACGCTGGGGGCCGAGTCGGTGGTGCTGAAGGTGCTGGCTATGGAAGAGAGCCGTATGCGGGTATCGGTGGGCGATGGTACGCGTCAGTGGTGGATTCCCAAAGGAGTCCTGACCGGCTTTGTGGACGATCCGCAGCAGGTGGCGACACCGGTGACCCTGCCCGCCGAGGCAGCTCCGGCGGCCAGCGATGTGACCGACTCCAGCCCCGCTAACTAACTGAGCGGCTTTTCGGCGATCATCAGGCCGGAAGAGAACGGCGCGGGCAGGTCCACACGGGTGGGAGGGTTAAACCCGGCCCCGGTCATCCAGTCGCCAATCTCGGTGGCGCTGTAGTCGCGACCACGGGTCACCAGCAGCATCAACAATGAGAACACCGCCCCGGCGGCAGGGCCCGCCCGATCGTCATCCAGGAGGTGGTCTTTAATGACCAGCCGCCCGCCCGGTCTCACTGCCCTGTAACAGTTTTCGATCAAGGCTGCGCAGTGGGCCTCGTCCTCGCTGTGGAGGATGTTGCTCATAAACACCACATCGTAGCCGTCAGGCAGGGCCACTTCATTGTAGTCGCCCGCCACCAGATCGATGCGGTCGGCAAACCCCTCCTGCGCCAGCAAATCACGGGTGATCTCCAGGGTGCCGGGCAGGTCGAAGATGGTGGCAGCCAGGTTCTTGTTGTGTTGGCAAAAGGCCATCGGATAGGTGCCGGGGCCGCTGCCCACATCCAGCACCTTGCCGGTCATGGGAAGGTTTGCTGCCACCCAGTTGGCATCCCCACGGGCGGCCACCAGCCCGTGCATGGCGTGGATAAAGCGGTGGGTATCCGCCTGCCGGGTCTGGAACATGTCCGGCGTACGGGCCGGGCTGCCGGTCCGTACACTGTCGGCCAACTGCTGCCACAGCACCCAGTTCTGGGCGTCAAAGTGCACCATGTCGCCGTAGGGGGTGGGGCTGTCCGGCAACAGCCAGCGGCGGCTGGTGTCGGTCAGCTCAAAGCGGCCATCCTGCTTGGTGAGTGTGCCCAATCCGGTGAGGGCGTTTAACAGCAGTTCGGTGGCGCGGGGGTCCAGTTGCCGTGCGGTCGCGGCCTCTTCTGCCGTGGCACCGTCGGTCAGGGCCGAGAACAGGTCCAGTTCCACCCCCGCATGCAATACGCGGGAGGCGGCAAACCCGCCGTTCAGCTCTTCGAGTTCGTCAAAAGTCATGAGGGCGTCCTTCTAAACGGTCAGGGCTGTACCTTGACCATGATGAGAATGGCGATGATGGTCAGGCCGATGGTGCCGTGTACGGCAGAAAAAACGGTTTTGCTCACATCCGCCGGATCGGCTTTGAGCACCTTCAGTTTTTTGTGCATGACCATGTGCAGGAATGCTAAAAACAGCACCAGCGCCATCTTTTTGTGGAACCACCCTTCGGCCCCGTAGGCCACCGGGCTGGTGGCGATGACCCCGATTGCGGTCAATACCGTAATGACCATGCCGGGCACCGTCACCAGCCAGTACAGACGGCCCTCGATCCAGGCCAGTCGCGGCTGCACCTCCAGCGGCTCTGCGGTGTGGTAGGCGGCCATGCGCGAAACCATCAACAGGCCGCCGGTCCAAAGGATGACACCGAGCAGGTGAAACGTCAGCCACCAATTCATTTAACGTACCTCACACAATAATAGGGGGTGAACTTGCGCAGACCGTGCCATCAAAGCGGGCGGCAGGCCTACTCTATTATGGGTCAACAATGGCTCGTCTGCGGGGCGGGGTTAACCGGCCCGTTGCCAGCCGATGGCCTCTTCACTATCGACGGTTAAAAATGGCTGGCCGGTCTGCTGGGGGTGGTCCAGTTGCCACTCCACCGTCTGGTCGGGATCGTCGTCTGGCAGCCGTGCCAGCCGCAGGCCCCAGTCGCCGCCCTCCACCAGCCAGCAGGTGCCGTCGCCCGAATCCATCACCCGCCGTGCCCGTGCCGGGGCCGGGCCGTCCGGCCCCCAGCCGGTGACGGCATAATGTAGCCGCTGTCCGTCCTCCTCCAGCCACAGATGGGTCAGGCGGCGGGGCAGGGACTGGGCGGCAAAGCGCATCACGCCGCAGCCGTCGCAGTTGGGGTTGTCTTCTACATCAATTACCATGCAATTGCTCCTGCTTGGGGGATGGTCACAACGCCCCTCGGACGGGTAGTATAGGCCACCGTGCGGACACAGGGGTTTGCGCAAGTTGAACCAACGGGAGAATCGCCGCCAGTGGCCACCCAGAACAACCTCTTTAATGAAGAACCACCCGCATCCCTGGGCGAACTGCCGCCTGCGAGCGGCGGGGCCATGACGGTGGTGAGCTGGAACGTCAACTCCCTGCGCTCGCGGCTGGAGCATGTCCTCAAATTTTTGTGGCAGCACAGCCCGGACGTGTTGTGTCTGCAAGAGCTAAAGTGTGACGACAAGGCGCTGCCGGTGGAGCCGTTCGCCCGGTTGGGCTACCGTATCGAGGCCGCCTGCCAAAAGACCTACAACGGTGTGGCCATCATCACGCCCCATCCGCTCACCGATGTCACCCGTGGCTTTGACGATGGTGACGAGGACGACCCGCAGGCGCGTATCATCGCTGCCACCGTGCGGGGGGTGCGCATTCTCAACCTGTATGTGCCCAACGGCAGCAAGCTGGGCGACCCCAAGTACGACTACAAACTGGGCTGGATGGCGCGTATGGAGCAGCGGCTCAAGCGCGAAGTGGCGGACCATCCTGAGCAGTTTGTGGTGGTCGGCGACTTCAATGTAGCCACCCGCGACAACGACATGTATGACCCGGAGGGGTGGGCCGGAGAGGTGTTGTGCAGCGAGCCGGAGCGCGCCGCCACCAGCGGCTGGGCCGCGACCGGCCTGATTGACCTGTTTGCCGAGCGCCACCCGGACGGCGGGGTGTACTCCTGGTGGGACTACCGGGCCGGGGCCTTTGATCGCAACCGGGGGCTGCGTATCGACCACATCTGGGCCACCGCCGCACTGGCAGAAGGCTGCACCGACTGTGAAGTGATCGACACCCCGCGCCGGTGGGAAAAACCGTCCGACCACGCCCCGGTGACCGCTACCTTTACCTTGGCAGAAGGATAGACCCTGTGACTCGACGACTGCATATTGGCGGTACCCAGCCCAAGAAGGGGTGGGAAATCCTAAACGCCCTGCCCGGCGACCATGTGGACCATCTGGGCAATGCCATCGACCTGTCGGCCTTTGACGACAACACCTTTGACGATATCTACGCCTCGCATGTGGTGGAGCATTTTGGCTATCTGGATGAGCTGGGACAGGTCTTCATCGAGTGGTGGCGGGTGCTGAAACCGGGGGGTACCCTGCGGGTGAGTGTGCCGGATCTGGACATTCTGGCCGCTGCCATCCTGTCCCGCGAGCAGCTCAGTCGGGGGGATCGTTTTTACGCCATGCAGATGCTGTTTGGCGGTCAGAAGGATGAGTACGACTTCCACAAGGTGGGCTTAAACGAAGACTTTTTAGGCATCTATCTGGTCAATGCCGGGTTCATTAACCTGCAACGGGTACAGGGGTTTGATCTGTTTGAAGACACCAGTACCCATACCTTTCAAGGGGTGCCGATCAGCCTTAACGTCAAGGCCATCAAACCGCCAGATGGCAAGATCCCGGCGGGGGCGCGGGTCAATCCCGGTTTTGATCGCAACGTGCCGTAGCGGTCGGTGCCGGCACCGGTTGACCGGGGGGGCTGGCGTGTCGGTAGTAAAGCACCGTAGAATGATCGCTCCTTTAATGCTGAATCGGGATGGCTGCGCGGCAACGTAAGTCGGTCCGGTCTTGTGCGTAGACGGGCCGGTGTCCGTCGTTGAACATTATCCGAGTATGGAGAGTCTTGGCATGAAACGTTCGTTGAGTATTGCTTTGTTGGCTACGCTGGTATTGGCGGGC
>JALWRU010000336.1 GCA_026994095.1 Nitrospira sp.
CGCCGCACCATCGCCCAGCCCCCCACCCGCGCCGAGGCCGGATTGCCGGACAACGGGCTGGTCTTTTTTGCCTTCCACCAGCCCTACAAAATCTCGCGCAATCTATTTGATCTCTGGCTGACCCTGCTGCGGGAGACTCCACAATCTGTACTGTGGCTGCGGGAGTACGAGGCCGAAGCCACTACCCGCCTGCGCGACCATGCCACTGCCGCCGGAATCGACCCGGACCGTCTGATATTTGCCCAACGGGAGCGCGACCCGGCCCGCCATTTAGCCCGTCATCAACTGGCCGATCTCTGTCTGGATACCTTCCCCTACAACGGCCACTCCAGCACCGCCGACGCCCTGTGGGCCGGTCTGCCGGTGGTCACCTGCGCGGGCACCGGCTTTGCCGCGCGGGTAGCGGGCAGCCTGTTGCACGCGGTCGGCCTGCCGGAACTGGTCACCGACAGCCCCGCCGCCTATCAAGAGATGGCGCTCACACTGGCCCACGACCCGGCCCTGCTGGGCCAGTACCGGCAGCGATTGGCGGACAATCGAACGAGTACCCCCCTCTTTAATACCGCCCGCACCACCCGTCATCTGGAGCGCGCCTATCAGATGATGTGGCAGCGCCACCGGGACGGTCTGCCGCCTGCACCGATCCGGGTTGACCCCATCGACTGAGCGACTACTTGAAGATCGACGACAGGGCCTCGGTGACCACCTGTTTGACCCCGCCCCGTCGCACCGCACCGGGCGGTACCCCCTTGATACGCCGATACGCCCGCCGAAAAGCCGCCTCGGTGTCGTAGCCCACCCGTCCAGCGATCTCTGCCACCGAGCGGTGCGGGTCGCGCAACAGTTCTGCCGCCACCTGCATGCGCCACTCGGCCAGATATTGCAGCGGCGTGGTGCCCACCCGTTGCCGAAAAGTATTGGCAAACAGGGTGCGCGACATGCCCGCCTCCGCCGCCAGCGACTCCAGCCGCCAGGGATGACCCGGCTGTTGATGGATGGCCGACAGCACCCGTTGCAGACGCGGGTCCGACAGGGCTGCCAGCAGGCCCTGCAACTCCGGCGCGCTATCAATATAGATGCGCAAAATCATCACAAACAGCACGTCACAGAGTTTATCCACCACCGCCTGATGACCGCTGCGCCCGCTGGCCGCCTCATTGATGATCATGCGCACCAGCGACTCCAGCGCGGCGGTTTCGGCGATCTCTTCGCGCCGTAGCAGAATCATCTGCGGCAGCGCCTGCAACACCGGGTTGGGGCCGTCTACCCCAAAATCAAAATAGCCGCACAACATGGTGGTGGCATCGCTGGTATAGACCGGCACCCCGGCACCGCCCTTCAGGCATTCGCCGTTGGACAGCACATGCCAGGCGTCATGGGGGAACACCACCACGTCGCCATCCCGCAGCGGCAGCGGAGCCTCCTGCCCCTCTAAATGCAGCCAGCAGGCACCACTGCCCAGCACATGAAAGGTAGCCCGGTGATGGCCGGAGGTATTGACCTGCCACACCCCGCAGTATTCATCGTGTTTAAAGACCTGCGCGCCCAGCCGAAAGGCACCGAGAACCTCGGATAGCACATCAACATCTGTACTTAAAGCCATATTTATTGTACGCCGTGCAACAGACGTAAACCTCTTTTAAATATAGGGTATTTACTGTTCACACGGATTGAATGTGACATACCAATCGTACCATATATGGCCGTATCGGCTGTACCAATGGTCATCATTTATTACACGGAGCTGATATGAACCTCAAATCGACTTTACTGGCCGCAGGCATCGCCCTGCTGATGGTCACCCCGGCCTGTGCCGCCGACAAGATGAACGATCTGGAGATCGCTCACACCGCCTACACCGCCGGTGCCCTCGACATTCGTTACGCCCATCTGGCGCTGGCCCTGTCTGACAACGACAGCGTGCGCGAGTTTGCCGAGACCATGGTGCGCGACCACGGCGCGGTCAATGACGCGGCGCTGGCGCTACTGGCGTCGCTCAAGGCCTCGCCGCAAGACAACCCCTTGAGTCAGGCGCTGGTCAAAGGGGCCGCCGAGAAACGCACCGAACTGAGTGGTCTGCGCGGCAAGGCCCTCAATTGTGCCTACGCCACCAACGAGTTGGGCTATCACCAACTGGTCAACAAGACGGTGGAGAAGGACTTCATCCCCAATGTCACCGTGCCCGAACTGAAGTCGCTGCTCAAGGACGCGCTGGCCACCTTCAAGGTGCATCAGGGCCATGCAGAGCATATGGTCATGGGGTTGAAGTGCGGCTAACGCTGACCCGGCTGATGATTGGCGGTGCCCTGTGGGGTGCCGCCATTCTGCCGGGCCTTGTCACCCTGCCCGCCCACGCCACCCGCAGCCCGGTCACCCACCGGGTTGTGATGGAACAGTTTGCCTTCTCTCCCACGGTGCTGCATATCCGCGCAGGGGATTCGGTGGAGTGGCTCAACCGGGATCTGGTGCCCCACACCGCCACCCACAGCGATCAACGCTGGCAAACCGAGCCGCTCAACCGGGGCGAGCAGGTCACCATCACCTTTGAGACCCCCGGCACCGAAACCTACGGCTGCCGCTTTCATACCGCCATGCAGGCGCAGATCATCGTCGATGGACCGTAACGACCGGGCGGCTGCAACCGCTCCATTTCGGGTAAATTGCAAATAAAATGGACACCTTGCGAAATGCGTTTCAACCCATTGTTATTACTATACTATTGGTAATAATATCAGCATTCCAGTGTCAGCATTATTTACAATAAGCCGCCCATCGACTCGACTACACCTGTGTAAATTCAACCACTTACATAAATGGCTCAATTTATGCTCATTTAAAGGGGTGAAGATACCGCATCGGCGCACGGATCGCGCAGATTGCCGAACCTCTGGTTCAAGAGATGTGTATGAAACGCTCGGTTTTATTACTGTTGTTGATGGTCGTTACGGTACTGATGTGCCTGAGCGCCGCCCCTGCCCACGCCACCCGCATCCTGGTAGATGAGCGCGGCCTGATGCCCGATAGTGACCGTTTTTCGGTGGCCTTGACGTCGCAGGATATCCGCCGCCCGCTGGTTCCGTCGATCGATACCGATGGGTTGTGGCAGGCCAGCCATCTGAACGATACCGCACCGCTGCCGGACCACTGGCAACTGGCAGATACACCTGCTGGCCAGCGCCCCGCCCTGTCCGCATGGGTCAGCCCGTCAGAACCGGCCCCGACCATTGTCCGCACCCTCGACCCGACCACCCTGCGCCACCAGCCCGACCCGATGCTGGCACCGTTTACGCTGCTGTTATTGGCCTTTGGTGTGGCTGGCCTGACCCTGCTGCGCCAGCAACAATCGGTCTAGGGCCTGTTAACACAAATGGAAATGGTGGCGATGGTGCCTGTTTTTTCATCAGACAAGGCGTGAAATGCAGTTCGTACTCGCTGTACGGACCAATTTTACAACGCAGTATGATTAAAAAACAGGCCCATCCCGTAGGGTTACACCCTTATAAAGGGTGTAACGACGCTGTTTCCATTTGTGTTAACAAGGCCCTAACCACTCAACCGGGCAGGGCCGCAGCCCGCACATGCAGGCTGCCAATGACCAGCCACCCGGCCAGCAGCCCCAGCATCAGGTTGTGGGTGGCCAACCCGGTCACCGCCACCGCCAGCGCCACCGCTGCATCTGCCGGTTGATCGAATACATCTCTGGCCAGCACCGCGTGGGCCCACCCCACCGGCACCAGCAACGCCCCGAATACCGCCAGCGGAATCAACTGTAACCAGGGCACAATCTGCGGCCCCCACCATACCCCGGCGGCAATCAACAGCCCGCCAAACAGTACCGTAGCCGCCTGACTCGACGCCCCCATCCGTACGTGGGCGCTCATGCCGCCGGAGCCGTGGCAGACCGGCATCCCCCCCACCAGCCCAATGGCCACATTGCCCAGCCCCAGCGAGCGGCACAAGGCCCCCGGCGTGACCCGTGCAGCGCGTCCACCAAAGTAGTCGCGGGCGGTCTGGTCGGTGGCCATGACCGCGTTGCCCAGGGTCAGCG
>JALWRU010000337.1 GCA_026994095.1 Nitrospira sp.
CCCGCCGCCGCCGAGGATATAGTTCATCACCGTGACCGGATAAAAATCAGGGTTGGACCGGGACAGCCCCAGATGGCCCATGACCACATTGGCCTGACTGATGGGTCGGTCTATCGTCACCAGACTCACCCCTTCAGGGGCGGTAGGCAATGGCACCTCAGCCCGTTTACCAGGTGACGGCTGCCACCCCTTGAACCATTTTTTAGCCAGCTTCTTGGCCTGTTTGAGGCGAATATCGCCGACAAAATTGAGTACCGCCCGATTGGGCAGGTAGTACTGCCCGTGGAAATCGACGATGGCTTGCCGGGTCAACGCGGCCACCGATTCTTCGGTACCGGATGCGGGCTGGCCGTAGGGATGGTCACCAAACAGGGCCGCGGCAAACGCCTTGGAGGCCACCTGCCCGGGCTGGTCTTTCTCTGCGGTAAGCCCGGCCACCACCTCATTTTTAATACGGGCCACCTCCGCCTTGTCAAAGGCCGGGTGGCGCACCACATCGGCCAACAGTTCCATGACCGTTTTTTGATCGCGGGAGAGGGCCGTAATACTGACGGTGGTGTAGTCGCTACTGGCGCTGGCTGACAGCCGCGCCCCCATGAACTCCACCGCTTCTGACAACTCATTGGCACTTCGGTGAGTGGTACCCTCGGTCAGCAGGTTAGCGGTGATACTGGCCAGCCCTGCCTGCCCCTTCGGGTCATCGCGGGAGCCGACCTCCAGCCCCATGGAGATAGTCAGGATGGGGAGTGCGGGGCGCGACACCACCTGCACAATCAGGCCGTTCTTCAAGGTGGCCCGCTCGATCTTGACGTCGGCAGCAACACTGGCCGGCAGCCAGACCAGCCCCACCAGCCAAAACACAACGAACTGGCGTGTGATACCACGAATCATGACGACGGCTCCTGTGTGTCGTCTGCCCTGGTGATGGCAGGCGGCTTCAACGGCAGCATGGTGCCCACGGTCAAATGGTCGGGTACAAGGTACGTATTGGCCACCCGCTGAACGTCCGCTGCGGTCACCTTTCTGATCTGCGCCGGATAGTCTGCTAAATAGTCGATGCCGGCCCCCACGGTAACCGCCTCACCCATGCGCATGGCCTGATAGAAGACCGAATCCTGGGCCAGTAAAA
The DNA here is from genome assembly GCA_026994095.1 of Nitrospira sp. Classification (GTDB taxonomy): domain Bacteria; phylum Nitrospirota; class JACRHL01; order JACRHL01; family JACRHL01; genus JALWRU01. The sequence continues at coordinate 1,130 of JALWRU010000337.1, forward strand.
AACCGGCCTCCACCTGATTGCGCGCCCGTGCCAGTTCTCGTTTGGTCGGCGGCGACTGCTGCATTTTAGCCACCTCCTCACGGATGGCCGCTTCTACCTCACCGACCTGATGCCCCACCGCTGCGGTGGCATGTAGATAAAACACACCGTTATCGATAGACAGCGCATCGTAGTCGCCGCCCTCGTCCAGCGCCATCTGATCCTCATAGACCAGCCGCTGATACATGCGTGAGGTTTTGCCCTCAAACAGGATGTTGGCCAGCACCGCCAGTGCATAGGCGTCCGGGCTGGACCAGTTGGGTGCCGGGTAGGCCATCAGCAGGAACGGCAACTGCGCCTCCCGCCTGAGGATCACCCGCCGTTCGCCGATCTGCTCCGGCTCGGCGTTCACCACCGGAGGGGGCACCGGCCCTGCCGGCAGGGCGCCCATTTCATCTTTGATCTGTTGCAGCAGGGTGGCCTGGTCAAAATCACCCACCACGACCACAGTGGCGTTATTGGGGTGGTAATAACGACGGTAGTGATCGGCGGCATCGTCACGGGACAACCCCTCCAGGTCACCCATCCAGCCGATAACCGGCTGCCGATAGGGGTGGGCCAGGTAGGCGGTGGCGTAGACCTGCTCTACGGTGGCGTAGACCGGATTGTCATCAATCCGCATACGCCGCTCCTCCTGTACCACCTTGCGCTCGGTGAGGTACTCGCCCTCATCGAGCAGCAGGCCGGTCATGCGATCGGTCTCCAGCGCGACCGAAAGTGGCAAGTGCTGAGGGGCCCAGTTCATGTAGTAGGCGGTATAATCGCGGCTGGTAAAGGCGTTTTCATTGCCACCATACTTGGCCACCAGACGGGAGTACTCGCCCTTGCCATACTTGGCCGCCCCTTTGAACATCATATGTTCCAGCAGGTGTGACAGCCCGGTTTTGCCGTTGATCTCGTTGCGGGAGCCGACCTTGTACCAGACCTGAAAACTGACCACCGGGGCCTTGTGTTCTTCTTTAAGCACCACCGTCAGGCCGTTTGCCAACGTGACCACCTGCGGTGAGGCCGCCCAGCCGGTCGCCGAGCAAACAGCCGTCATCAACAGGGCTGCCAGCAACCCTTGCAGTCGGGGCCTGCGGACCAGCCCTTGGCCGCTACGATTCATTTTGTTCCTCATCTCGATCGGTTTCCACACGGGTCCAGCGGGCCAGGTAAACCGCCTGTGCCAATACAAATATCAGGGTCAGCCCCATCAATCCGAATAGCTTGAATTTTACCCAGGTGGCGGTATCGTAATTCATCGCCACTGCCGCGTTCAGTCCAGATAGTAGTAAAAAAAAGACCACCCAACTGCTGTTGATCCTGCCCAGTACGGCGCGGGGAATGTCATCGGCAATGGCTTTGTACATGCGTTCGGTAAGGGTTTTTTCGGTCCAGCGACTGCCAAAAAAGGCCAGTGCCATAACGATATAGAGCACTGACGGTTTGGCTTTAACAAACCGTTCATCGGCAAAGTAGAGGGTCGCCCCGCCCAGCACCAGAATCAGCCCCATAGAGATGAGGTGCATCTTCTGCACGGTGCCATGGCGCCACCAGCCCCACAGGGTCACCAGTACGGTAGCCACCATGACCACAGCGGTGGCCACCATGATGTCGTACATCATGAAGGCGACCACAAACGCCACTACGGGCAACAGATCGATCAGCATATTCACCGGGGTGGACCGCCGGTGTAGAAGGCAAAGACGTGCATGGTCTACTAGTGTAACCGACCGTCCGCCCCGCTCGTGGAATCCGGCAAGATTTTCTGCCACTTCAACCGTCCAGACATGTTCCAAACCGGGTGTAAAAGGGCATACTAAGGGGACCCTCCATGTTGACCCCGACCCACATACCACCCGGTGCGCCCACCACCCCGCCGCTCACCTTTGCTGACATCTACGACCGGGTGGTGGGGCCGGACTATTGGGAGCGTTGGTGGCCGGTATTTGACCGGCTGGTGGATACCCACCAACTGACGTTTGCCACCGTCTGCGATGTGGCCTGCGGTACCGGTGAGACCGTTCGACGGCTGTCCCGGCGAGGAGTGACGGTATCCGGCACCGATCTATGCCCGGACATGATCCGCGTGGCCACCACCAAATGCGCCCGGTGGCGGCCCTTGTTGCAGGTCCAGCCCATGCAGGCGCTGCAACTTCCGCAGCCGGTGGAGTTGATCATCTGCGCGTTTGACTCCCTCAACATGCTGGCCGATGCAGATCAGTTGGTAACCACCCTGCACCGCTTCGCCAGCCAGCTCATACCGGGAGGCCACCTGATCTGCGATCTGGTCACCCGTACCCATCTGGCAGAGACCTGGGGCAGTGGTGAAATCTCGGCCCAGATCGACGACATCCAGACGATCTGGCACACCCACTGGCAACCCGATACGCTCACCATTCATCTGTCGGCGTTTATACCGACCGGCGAAGGCCACACCGAGCGAGTGGTACAGCAGGTAACCGAGACCGCCTTCCCCCAAACCGTCATCGAAACGGCCATGACCGACGCCGGGTTTGAGCTGCTTGAGGCCCGTGACATGGACAGTTGGGGCGCGGGCAGCGAGCAAAGCGAACGGCTCTTTTATCTGTTGAGGAAAGTGTGACGCCAGACCCCCTGTCGATTGCCCGTGAACTGTTGAGTATCCCCACCGCACCGTTTCATGAGCAGGGGGTGCTGGCCCACATTCGCGCACTCTTGACCGACTGGGGCATTCGGGTGCGCGACGATGCCCACGGCAACCTGATCGCCTCATACAACAAGGGCCGTGGCACCCGCTGGGCGCTGGTGGCCCACACCGACCATCCGGGGCTGGAAGTGACCTCCTGTCGGGGTACCGCGGTGAAGGCTCGCTTTTTAGGGGGGGTACGGCCTGACTGGTTGCAGGGGGCGC
>JALWRU010000338.1 GCA_026994095.1 Nitrospira sp.
GGTGATGCTCGGTGCCGAACTGTTCCGCCACCTGCCGGGCGTAGCGGGTCTCGTCGTAGTCGGCTTCGTTAAAACCGATCGAGAAGGTCTTGATCGTGCCCACCCCCAGCTCGGCCATCATGGCCACCACTGCCGAGCTATCGACCCCGCCCGACAGCAGCGCCCCCAACGGCACGTCCGACATGAGCCGCGAGCGCACGGCCTCTTTCAGCTCAAAGCGTAGTTCCTCACAGATCTGCTCGGCGGGGCGCTCGATCTCGGCCTCGGCGGTGGGCAGTTGCCAGTACCGCTCGATACGACTGCGGCCGTTCGGCTCCACCACCATATAGTGGGCGGCGGGCAATTTCAAAATGCCGTCAAAGGCGGTCCACGGGGCCGGTACGTACTGATAGGTCAGGTAGTGATGAATGGCCTCATAATTGGCCTCTCGCGGCATACCCGGCCACATGAGCACCGCCCGGATCTCCGAGTCAAAGATCAGGGTATTGTCGTGCCAGCCGTAGTAAAGCGGCTTTTTTCCCACCCGGTCGCGGGCCAGCAGCAGCCGCTGCTCAGTGGCATCCCACAGGGCAATGGCAAACATGCCATTGAGCCGCGCAAACAGCCCTTCACCCCACTGGAGATAGCCGTGTACGATGACCTCGGTATCGCACTGGGAATCGAAGTGGCAATTCAGCCCCTCCAGTTCGGCGCGCAGCTCCTGAAAATTGTAGATTTCGCCGTTAAAGACCACCTGTACCCGACCGCTCGGGTCGCTCATGGGCTGGTGGCCGTGGCTGCTTAGATCAATGATCGACAGGCGCGCATGGGCCAGCCCCACCCGCCCGTCACTCCAGACCCCGCGATCGTCCGGCCCCCGGTGGTGCAGGGTGGCGATCATGGCACCCAGACGGGCCTCCATCTCCTCCACCGGGCCGACCGCATCGGCGGCCCAAAAGCCTGCTAATCCACACATTTTTAAAGGGGATTCTCCCGGCCCATCAAAGGCCCACGGGTTGCGGCCAGATACGGCTGCCACAGCCGACCTACCCTACACACAATCAGTTACACAGCAGCCTTCAGTATAAATCAGTGGCAATATACGTCCAGTCCCGCCATCGGCGCGCTGTTGTCACCGCTCGGCCAGAATCACGCGGGTATAGGCCTGCACGGTCTTCGCTACGTCCAGATCGGTCACGGTGGCGGCAATGGTCGCTGCATCCAGCGACGGCTGACCGGCCACCTGCACCATCTTGTCGGCCAACGGCCCGGTCTGCTCCGGCGGCACGATCCAGCCGTTGATGCCCTCGTCAATCAGGCGGGTGGTATCGCCGGGGCAGTCAAACGCCAGCACCGGTGTACCCAGCGCCAGCGCCTCTGCCACCGCGTTGGAGAACGGCTCAAAGCGGGACGGCAGCACCATCACGTCCGCATGGCGCAGATACGGATAGGGATTATCGATAAAGCCGATAAAATCGACCCGCCCGGCAATGCCCAGCCGGGTGGCCTGGACCTTGAGCGCAGCCTCCTCCGGGCCACTGCCCACCAACGTCAGGTGGAGCGCGTCATTGTTTTCACAGGCAATGGCAAAGGCATCCAGCAGCAGGTCCACCCCCTTCTCCCAGCTCAAGCGGGAGCAGGCCACCAGATGAAACCGGTCAGATGAATAGGGGTTCTCACCCGCTGCCAACCGCGTCACTTCGGCAATATCGAGGGGGTTTTCAGCGGTTCTCAGCCGTTGGCGGGAGACCCCCCATGTGGCCACATCGGCGGCCATATAAGCGCCCTGACACAGCACTGAATCGGCCCGGTTATAGGCCAGCCCATAGAGTGCCGCCATCAACTTCGGTGCATCCAGCCGTTGCACATTAAGGCTCGGCAGATTGGTCTCCCTGAGCACCAGTCGGGGCCGGTAGGGCACCAGCCGGGTCAGCAGTCCGGTGATGATATTGACGTGGGTGAGGGTGGCGATAACCACGTCCGGGCGCAGGGTCCACAACAGTTTATAGAGCGGCCAGATAGCGCCGGGCAGACGCTTGCCACCCAACTCGTGGATGGGAATATCGGCCGGAACCTGCCCCAGATAGGCCCCCCGTCGGCGGATCAACGCCAGCTCCGGGCGGATGCGGCTGCGGTCCAGATGGGCCAGCACGGTAGAGAACACCCGCTCCGCTCCACCGCCCCCCAGCGAGGCGGTCACAAACAGCACCAGTGGCGGTGACTTCATCTAGCGGCGGTGGGTGGGGGGGAGGTTAAACACGGCCCTGCCTGCGTGGTCTTCAATGCTCGCCATGTCCAGCACCCTTCCTGAACCCGTGTGGAATCGATCACGCCCGTACTGCCTACAGAAAAACCAAGGGTAGACTACCACTATCGACAGCAGGATTGGAAAACCGGACCGTTGCCGGGATGGCCGCCACCACCCGCCGGATCCGCTTTCGACATTCGCCCCACCTGCTGCACATCCATGCAAAAACGGTGGCCACCGTGCTAATCTTGCCTTTTTGTGTCATCTGATGTTGCCCCCCTGCGGGGAAAACAGCGCGTTTTTTTGCTTACCACAGGCCATGTTCTCCACCGAGTTTTTGCATATTATCCGCGACTACGAGTTGGAAGTGGTGCAGCGCTATTTCCCCGCTGGCGCGCGCATGCTCGAGATTGGTGGCGGCACCGGCTATCAGGCCAAGGTACTGAGCGAGCGCGGCTTTAAAGTCTCTTCCATCGACCTGGCCGACTCCAACTATGCCGACGACCGTGAGTTTGACGTCATCAACTACAATGGCCGCGACATGCCGTTTGAGGACGACACCTTTGACCTGGTCTTCAGCTCCAACGTGCTGGAGCATGTGCCCGATCTGCCCTACATGCACCGGGAGATCCAGCGGGTATTGAAGCCGGGCGGGGTCTGCATCCACGTGATGCCGACCGCCAGTTGGCGCTGGTGGACCTCCATCGCCCACTACATCGATCTGGTGCAGCGCATCCTGTTGCAGATGGGGCCGAGCCGCGCGTCGGCGCAGGTCAGTAATCCATCGCCACCCCCCCCTTCACCTGACCGCAGCGGCCCCCTGTGGAATCTGGCGCGCACCCTGTTGCGCCCGCTGCGGCGGCTGGCGGGAGTTGCCGTCAACACCGTCAAACTGGTGCTGCACAACATCCTGCCACCGCGCCACGGGGAGGAGGGCAATGCCATCACCGAACTGGTCACCTTCAGCGGACGCCACTGGGTCCAGCACTTCAAGCAGCAGGGCTGGCAGGTAATGCGGGTCGACCCCATCGGTATCGGCTACACCGGCCACATGGTGCTGGGCAAACGGTGGCCACTGGCCTCACGCATGCGCTGGGCCAAATGGATGGGCAGCTCGTGCCTGATCTATGAGGTCAAACCGCCGTCCGCTTCCAAATCAGACGCCGGGGCTGAAGCCAACCCGTAGACCGCCAGGGTATCGTCCACCATGCGCTCCACCCCGAAGCGCTGTTCAATAAATTGCGGTGCGCGCCGGGCGGCCTTTTCGGCCCACTCCGGGTGGTTAAACACCCGTACCACCTGCTCTGCCAGCAGCGTCGAATCCGCCTCGGTCACCCAGCCGGTTAGCCGTGGCTCGATGGTATCCGCCGCCCCGCCCGCATCGGTGGTGACCACCGGAATCCCCAGCCACTGGGCCTCAATGGTCACATTGGGGGTGCCCTCCAGCTTGGAGGTCAACAAAAACACGTCCATCAACGACAGGGGTTGCACCACCTGCGGCTCGGCCCCGATCAGGTGCAACCGGTCGCCAATACCGAGCTTGCTGCCCAGCGCCATCGCCGCCTCTTTCATGGGGCCGGTCCCGGCCACAAGAAAATGCACATCCGGCAGCTCTTTGGCGATACGGGCGGCGGTTTCGATCCACAAACGGGGCCGTTTTTCTTCATAAAAACGAAACACACTGCCTACCACCCGCGCCCCCACCGGAATACCGATTTTAGAGCGATAGGCGTCCGCCTCTGCCTGTGACAGGCGCACCATGCGGGTCAAATCGATGCCGTTGTGAAGCACCGCTATCCGCTCCGGTGGCAG
>JALWRU010000339.1 GCA_026994095.1 Nitrospira sp.
GGCGCCGTAGTTCTCCCACTTGTTGGTATGGTCAAAAAAGCGCGGCGCGCTCATGCCGTGGATCATGGCCCGATATTTGAGCACCGGCACATCAAAGCCGCGCCCGTTGTAGGACACCAGCCGGGGTGCCTGCTGTTCAATATAAGAGAAGAAACCGGCCACAAGCTCCTTTTCGGTCGAATCCACATCCCCACCTGAGCCGACCCGCGTGAGGGTGAAGCGTACCTGGCCGCTATTCCCCCCCTCAATACGCTCCACTGTGGCCTGTACATAGGAGATTGCGACGACTTTCCAGAACGGCTGGCGCAAAAAATCGTTGCGGCCATCGGTAATTTTCAGGTGGTAGTCGGTGAGGGCCTGATCTACCTCGGCATCCGGCGCACCCGGTAGCTCCAGCAGGCGGCGGCCCGCATCCAGATCGGGCACGGTTTCAATATCAAATACAAATAGTTGGGATTTGGGGACCATCGTCAGCAACCCGTCAGGCGAGGGAAAATAGAGGGCCTATTGTGCGCAGGCGCGGGCCGGATCATCAAGGCCGGATGGCGGACCGCTCAGCCGCCATGGTCAGCCACATGCCCCGGTGGCAATGATCGGTTACCGTTAGGCCGTTTTCCGTCAAAGCGGCCTCTACCCGGTCGCCCTGCTCACTCAGGATGCCGCTCACGATCAAAGTGCCGTCGGCGGCCAGTACACGGGTTAAATCAGGCAGCAGTTCGACGATCACATGGGCCAGCAGGTTGGCCATGACAATGTCGTGAGTGGTCTCGATACCGTCCAGCGTACCGGTGTAGACGGTCATGGACAGGGGCGTGTTCAAGGCCAGATTGTCCTGCGCGTTTTCGATCGCCTCCGGGTCGTTGTCAAAGGCGGTGATCTGCCCGATCCCCAACCGTCCGGCGGCAATCGCCAGTACCCCCGAGCCGGTGCCCACATCCAGCAGTGACAGCGCCGCAGGGTCTGTTGACTGCATGACCCGCTGTTCCAGCATCTCCAGACAGGTGGCGGTGGTGTCGTGACCTCCGGTGCCAAACCCGCGACCGGGGCGGATGCGCACCGGCAGGCGCTCACCCGCATCGGCCAGGTCGTGCCACTCAGGCAGGATGATGAGCGATCGGCCTACCGGCAGCGGCTCAAAATGGTCCTGCCATGCGGTCACCCAGTCCTGTTCCACCTCCTCCTGCCATTGGCAGGTCGGCCCACTCTGGCCCTGATGGGCTGCCCACCAACTGGCGACCGCTTGCTCAATTGTTGTCGACGGAATGGTCAGGGGAAAATAGGCCAGTACCCGGTCGCCATCCTGCCAGGTGCCGGTGGCCCCCAGTTCAATAAGATGATCGGACAGGTCGTCCACGCTGGAAGGTGGTGCGGGCAACTCCAGCCGTTGCCATGCGTCATCAGCCATGGGAGTGGTGCCTCATGGGGTCGGTGGTCACGGTCATCATCAGCAGGCCGCCAGACAGTAGCGGCAGTAGCTGGAGACGAACTGCCGAGGGCTGATTGGCGTTATTTTGCGCATGTCGTCGCACCAGACTACGACCGGTCCAGATGCCGATGGCGGCCCCCAGCCACACGTCCGAGGCCCAGTGTTTGTCTCGTTCCAATCGTGCGTAGCCGGTGGTGGTCGCCAGCCCGTAGGCCAGATACGGCACCAGCCCGTCGGGGTAGCGGCTGGCAAAGACCGATGCCACCGCAAACGCCCCGGTGGTATGGCCGGAGGGAAACGACAAGCGGGTGTTGGGGCCGCTGCGGGGGCCGGTCCAGTCTTGAGAGCCTTGCTCCAGCCCCGGTCGGCTGCGGCCAGTGGCGGCCTTGAGTGTGCCGGTAATCAGGGTGGCAAATGTGGCCGATTCAAGCGCCAATGCAGCGCTACCCACCAGCCGCTTATTGTCACTCACCAGCCCCAGTCCGGCGGTCCCCAGTAACGCCGGAATCAGGACCTTGCCAGAGCCGAGCGGATTGCCGTTGTCAGACAGCGTGTCGTCCCACTCCTGCGGGTGCTGGTCAAAGCGTTTGCGGATCGGCTCGTCAATCAGCATCCAGCCGACAGTGCCTGCCGCGACCCCGGCGAATAGCGTCCATGAACGGCCATCCCAGTGCAGCGGTGCGGTGGCCAGCGACAGGCCATCACCGATCACCGTGTGGGCGGTATCCAGCAGTAGATTGTTTGATAACGATTGGGCCGCTGCTGCCCATGCCGGCCCCGGCAGCAGACAGAGCGCTCCCAACAGGGCGCAGATCAGGCGGTGCACGTTAGCGTCGGTCGTCCAGATTCAGTGGCGCGGACGGGGGGCGCGGCGGGGCGTTGGTAAAGTCCACATCGATATCCATATCGCTGTTGGCGGTACTACCAAATGGTCCGCTGCCCGGCGGGTAGGTGTGGATGGTGCCATTGGCCACCGCCTGATCAAACCGTTTGCGCAGCCACACTTTGAACAGCCGACGGGTGGGGGGGAACAGCATGGCAAAACCCATGCAGTCAGTCACAATGCCCGGCGTCAACAAGACCACCCCGGCGATGAATATCAAGAGCGCGTCGATGACCTCTTCAGCAGGAGGGATACCCTGTTTCATGTTCTCCTGCGCCCGCAGAAATACACGGGTGCCCTCCAGCCGCGCCAGATAGGCTCCCAATACGCCGGTAAACAGCACCAGACCAATGGTCGGCAGGCCACCGATGACGCTGCCTACCTTGATGAGCAGATACAGCTCGATCAACGGTAGCAGGGCAAATAGCAGGATTAGTCTAAAAAACACGGCGGTTGGCTCCAGAAAAACAGCTTGCCCATCCGGGCGGCAAGCGTAGGGGTATGGTCGGACGCCCCCGTCCGCTTGTCAATGATGTGCCTCACCTGTGCCGGTTATCGGGGCGGTGCGTCAGGCAAAAAGGCAGCCACCTCTTCCGGGGTCAGGTGACGCCACTCACCCTGCGGCAGATCCTGCAGATGGATGTGGCCGATGCGGACCCGCGACAGGGCGGCCACGTGGGAGCCCACCTTGCGACACATGCGTCGCACCTGCCGGTTGCGCCCTTCGGTGAGGGTCAGCAAAAAACGGTTGTCCGCCAGCCGCCGGGTGCGGGCCGGACGGGTCTTGCTGCCGAACAGGGGAACGCCGCGCTCCAGATGGCGCAGGGCACCGTCTTCAATGGGGTGGTGCAGGGTTACGTCGTACTCTTTATCCACCTGCGCCTCAGGATGGTTAAGGGCGGTGGCCAGGGTACCGTCGTTGGTGAGCAGAATCAGCCCGGTGGTGGCCTTGTCCAGCCGTCCGATGGGGAACAGCCCGTCGATGGGCACCATGTCGATGACAATACGCGGATCGTCTGCGGTGGGGACCGGTTGTGTGGTGACCCCTTCCGGCTTGTTGAGCACCACATAAACCCGGGTGGCCATGCCGTCGGTATCGACTTCGACCGTGTCCCGCTCCGGGTCTACCTGATAACCCATCTGATCGATCACCCCACCGTTGACCCGTACCCGCCCCTCGGCGATCAGGCGGTCGGCAGCCCGACGGGAGGCAATGCCCTGATGGGCGATCCATTTGTTCAGCCGCATGGTCGGTGATTCCACAAAAAGAGCGCAGTATACCGCCTCTGGCAGGGCGGGTGGGCGGCCAGTCATCACCAAAACAGGTATACTGAACCGTTTACGCGATGAAACCGACCGAGCATCCAACTTCTGACCTGCCGATCGAGGTGTCGTCTGACCTGCCGACCGAGGTGTTGACCGGTACCGATCTGCCACTGCCTGCGGTTCCTGCCGCCGACAGCGGCGCGATGGTGCCCTACGACCCACTGAAGCGGTATCTGGCAGAGGTGCGCGCCCATCCCCGGCTGGATCGGCAGACAGAGCATGAACTGGCAGTGGCGTTTCAGGACGAGGGCAATCTGGAGGCGGCCTCGCAACTGGTCATGTCCAACCTGCATCTGGTGGTACGGCTGGCATTTGAGTACAAAAAGACCCCCATTCAAGTGCTGGATCTGATTCAGGAAGGCAATCTGGGGCTGCTG
>JALWRU010000340.1 GCA_026994095.1 Nitrospira sp.
CATACATCCAGCGACCACGTTTTTTCTTGCGGGTCTCGGGGGTGTCAATACCGATGTACCGCAACCGCCGCCCGTCCTTAAGGCGTATGGTATCGCCGTCAATGACCTTGGCGACCGTGGCCGTAAAGCGCTGTTCGGCCACCGCTCGCTGGCCCGCTTCGGCAGACGGTAGCGGCAGTGCCGGTAGCAGCAACAGCCCGCACAGGCTGACGATCAATAGCAATCGGTGGCGTCCGGTTTGGCGCGAGGGGTAGGGGTCTGATACCATCACCAAAACGTAACACAGGGCGACTATGGCAGAGCAACAACCAGATAACGGCGTCGACGAATCGTCGGCAGAATCCTTGGGCGACGAGACCATGTCGTGGGATGAGCTGATCGACGAGGCCGAGCAGGACGAAGCCGCCAGGGTTGCACAGCAGACTGCCGACACGCCTGCCCCGACCGTACAGGTGGCCTCGCCATCGGTGCCGGACGAGGTGGTGGGCGACGAGCCGGGCATGATCTCGGTGGAGATCGCCGATCTGTATGTGCATCAGGGCGAGTACGCCCGCGGGGTGGAGATGTACCAGCAGTTGCTGGAGCAGACCCCGGATGACCAGTCACTCAAAGACCGATTGCAGGATGCAGAGTTGCTGGCCGAGCTGCTCACCGTTCCGGACGAGCAGCAGACCTACGACAAAGGCTTTCGGGAGGGCTATCAAGTGGCCCAGGCCGGAGGCGGAGCCGTCACCAAGGACGAAAAGGTCGCGCGGTTATCCGCATGGCTGGACCGAGTAAAACAGGCACGCGGATGATTGAACTGGTTCACTGTTTACGACGGGTATGTAACCACCTGGATGACGTACGCGGCATTGCGCTGGTAGGCATCGACGGGCTGGTGGTGGAGGAACTCCAGCTCGATCCGCTGGCCGACCTGTCGACCCTGGCCGCCGAGCTGAGTGTGGTCATCAAGGATTTGGCCGAGAACGTCGAGGCCGCCGATCTGGGCAGTCTGGAGACCTTGCAGATGGCCACCACCGAAGGGGTGGTATTGATCACCAGCGTGGGCAGCAGCCACTTCTTTATGCTGGTACTCAAACCGTCGGGCAACAGCGGGCGCGGGCGGTTCTACCTGCAGCTTGAGGCCGACCGGCTGGCGTCTGAAATATAACGCCTGATCATGGCGGCCCCTTCCCTACCGTCCGGCGGCACCTTGCTGGTGTTGCACGGCCCCAACCTCAATATGCTCGGCAGCCGTGAGCCGGAGCTGTACGGCCACGCCTCGCTGGAGCGCATCGATGCGGCCCTGGCAGCGCAGGCCAAAGTGGCCGGGTATACCACCCTGCACCACCAGAGCAACCACGAGGGGGCGCTGGTGGATTTGATTCAGCAGCACGGCCCGATGGTGGCCGGTATCCTGATCAATCCGGCGGCGCTCACCCATACCAGCGTGGCTTTGAGGGACGCCTTGTTGGCGGTAGCGACACCGTTTGTAGAGGTGCATCTGTCAAACATCCATCGGCGTGAGTCGTTTCGGCAGCACTCCTATCTGGCCGACATTGCGCTGGGGCAGATTACCGGTTTTGGGCCAGACAGCTATCGGCTGGGGCTGGATGCATTGATTTCACACCTGGCAGTCGCCGGGACAGATTCTGGAGTTTGATAACTGTTCGATGGCCAATATTTCCACCGCCGAGTTTAGAAACGGGTCCAAATTGCTGCTGGACGGCACCCCGTTTACCATCACCTTTTTTCAGCATGTGAAGCCGGGTAAAGGCCCCGCCTTTGTGCGAACCAAGGTCAAGAGCCTCAAGGACGGGCGGGTGCTGGAGCGGACCTTTCGTTCCGGCGAAAAGCTGGATGTGCCGGACCTGACCCACGCGGTCATGCAGTACCTCTATCAGCAGGGCAACGATTTTGTCTTTATGGACAACGACACCTACGATCAGGTAACCCTCACTGGCGATCAGTTGGGCGACGCGCTGGACTTCATGCAGGAGAACATGGAGGTCAAGGTGCTCTACTTCGAGGGGCAGCCCATCGATGTGGAGATTCCCAACTTTCTGGAGCTGGAGATTACCGAGACCGATCCGGGGGTGAAGGGCGATACGGCCTCCGGCGGGACTAAACCGGCCACACTAAGTACGGGTGCAGTAGTGAAGGTTCCCCTGTATATTGAGGTCGGTGAAAAGGTCCGGGTCGATACCCGTAACCGCACCTATCTGGAGCGGGCCAAGTAGCCGTTATTACACCTCGGAGAACCCCTAAGGAGCGCAAGGGATCCGTCATGAATCTGGAAGAAATCAAGGAGCTGATTACGTTCCTCAACGACACCCGCTTTACCGAGCTGGAGATCGAGCAGGAGGGGATCCACCTGCGGGTCAGTCAGGAGCCGTTGCAGCTCACTACCACGGCGGCTCCAGCGGCCCCGGTAGCCACTGTGACCGCCGTACCAGCCGCCACACCGGCGGTGGAGGCTCCGGCCACCGCTGCCGCATCCGGTGCCAATGTGGATGTGCGCATCCCGCCGGAGCCGGTGCCCGGTCATGTGATTACGTCCCCTATCGTCGGCACCTTCTATTCGGCCCCCGCGCCGGACAAACCGGCCTATGTGGCGGTGGGTGACACGGTCAAAAAGGGGCAGGTCATCTGCATCGTCGAAGCCATGAAATTGATGAACGAGATCGAGAGTGAGTTCAACGGCACCGTGGACGAAATTCTGGTAGAAGATGGCGAGCCGGTCGAGTTCGGCCAGGCCATCATGCGGATCAAGTAAACCGCCGTGTTCAGTAAAATCCTGATTGCCAACCGGGGTGAAATCGCCATCCGGGTCATTCGCGCCTGCAAGGAGTTGGGTATCCGTACGGTGGCCATCTGCTCCGAGATCGACCAGGACGCCCTGCACGTGTTGTTTGCCGATGAGCGGGTCTGTGTCGGCCCTGCCGATAACGCCCTCAGCTATCGCAACATCCCCAACATTGTCAGTGCCGCCTCGGTCACCGGGGCGGACGCCATCCATCCGGGTTACGGCTTTTTGGCAGAAAACCCGGAGTTTGCCGAGATTGTCGAGTCCTGCGGTATCGCCTTTATCGGCCCGGACCACGAGACCATCGCCAGTATGGGTAACAAGGCCCGCGCCAAGGAGCTGATGATTGAGGCCGGGGTGCCGGTGGTGCCAGGCTCGGAAGGGCTGCTGCCCGACGACGATGCCGCCATCGTGAAATTGGGCAAGAAGGTGGGTTTTCCGGTGATGGTCAAGGCCAGTGCCGGTGGGGGTGGTCGGGGCATGCGGGTGGTGCATGACCCGGACAAGCTGCTGGACTCGGTTCATGCGGCCAAAAAAGAGGCCGCCGGGGCGTTTGGCAACGACGATGTCTACATGGAGCGCTTCTTTGGCACCTCCCGCCATGTGGAGATTCAGGTGATTGCCGATCACCACGGCAACGTGGTTCATCTGGGCGAGCGCGACTGCTCGGTACAGCGTCGCAACCAGAAGCTGATCGAAGAGTCGCCCTCACCGGTGGTCGATGAAGCCTTACGAAAACGCATGGGCGATGCGGCCCTGTCCGCTGCCCGTGGGGTGGGTTACAAAAACGCCGGAACGGTCGAATTTTTGCTGGACCCGAACGGCGACTTCTATTTTATTGAGATGAACACCCGTATTCAGGTGGAGCATCCGGTCACCGAGATGGTCACCGGGGTGGACCTGATCAAAGAGCAGATCCGCGTGGCAGACGGCCAGCCCCTGTCGTTTACGCAGGAGGATGTCGTGCCAGAGGGTCACTCCATCGAGTGCCGCATCAACGCTGAAGACCCCACCACGTTTATGCCCAGTCCGGGCATCATCAGCTGGTTCCATCCGCCCGGAGGACCGGGGGTGCGGGTGGATTCGGCGGCCTATACCAACTATGCGGTGCCGCCCCAGTACGACTCCATGGTGGCCAAGGTGATTGTGCATGCGGAGACCCGCGCCGACGCCATCGCCAAGATGCGCCGCGCGCTGGACGAGATTGTGGTGGACGG
>JALWRU010000341.1 GCA_026994095.1 Nitrospira sp.
GGGGCATGGCGGATACGGGGTGGGGCAGTGTCTTACGGCACTATTTAAAGTAGCGACCCGGCCCGGAGGTGAGTCCCCGCTTGGTAAACAGGCGTTCCTTCAGGCCGGGGTTGAGTACCAGATGCTCCAGCTCCAGCACGGTTTCACGGCCGCCGGTGACCTCCTCTGAGGGGGGCAACGGGATGCCGGTGACACTGGTGATCATCTGACCGATCCCCGTTGCCTTGCCGGTGGTGGGTTGGTCGTTCTCGGGCGTTAACAATTCCTGGCCGGTCACCTTGCGCCATACGTCGATCCCGTCAATCGTCTCCCACTCAAAGGTGATGCGGCGCACCGGCTGAGGACCTTCGTTGTACAACTCCATGCGCAGGGTGTGGGCATTGCGCGGATCGATAAAACGGACCACCTTGCGGTAGGGGAAGTTCATCCGTGCTTTGATGGGGGTGGACTCCAGCACCTGGGTGATGACGTCCCCCACCGGCTTGATGCCCAATAACTTATGGTGATCCAGCGAGGCGTCGCGCAGGATCAGATCCTGGTGACCAAAGATTACATCACCGTACTCTTCAGCCGCCGCATCCCCCTTTTTGTGATGGCCGTGGTGATGCTTGTGCTTGGTCAGCTTGCGTACCACCCGCATCTTGGGTAGATAGAGCCACTCGTCGGCCGGACCGCCATCCCGCCGAAACCAGCCCATGTAGCCGATGCCCTTGAGGGAGGGCGGCAACTCCGGGAACAGTAGCGCCTTACCGCGGAGCTTCGGGTGGTCCGGGGTGTTCTGCCATAGCATGGCGTACTGCACCGTCCGGTCTTTTTTACCCGGTACCCGAATGGTATAGCGCAGGCGGGTCGCTCCGTCCGTCCCTTCAGATAGTGCTGAGGCCCGCTCGGCCAGCAGATCGGCGGGTGACATCTCGCCGGTGGCATGGGCGAAGGGCGACCACAGCACGAGCACCATGAGGGCCCACATGATTGACAGGGGCAGATGACGGAGAGGGTTCCAACACATAAAGCGGTCCTGTTCGGATGGAATTGCGGGCAGCATTTTTAGGATAACCGGCCCTCCCGTACAAGTCATTCCCACCCTACCTATATATCAGGGTTCCCCGCATACCTGTTGAAGCGTCTCTCTCCCTGTCCACGCAAATTGGTTATTAACTCCCACCCGGTGCCCACCGATAGGACTGCCAAGGGAAACGGCCCGCCGGTCCTGTCAACGAGGGGTTGACGGCAGGTGAGGCCCCGCCTTGGAAAAGGGAATGGCCTTTTTTATCAAGGTGATTGGGAGCCGGGGATCATGCGTATAAAAACCAGATTGCTACGCCGTCAGGTGCCTCGCAAGCGCCCTGTGGTTGGCGCTGTATTCGCCCACGGCCGGGCTACGGTCGGTTCGGTCAGGTTACTGCGCCGTTTGGCAAAGGCCTCATTGGCACGCCGCATCCGGGCCGGGAAATGGCCGTTTGCTCGCAACAGAGCCGTTGCCTCGTTAGATTTTCATGTGATCGGCTGGGGGGGATAACAACCGATTATGGACGAACTGCTTCAATCGGTCACCGACCAACTTAATCGGGTCGCTGGCAGCCTGCAAGGGACCGAACCTGACGACCTGCAAGCGCTGGTCGGCTTGATGGATATCACCCAGGAACTGGATACCACGGCCCAGGCTGATGCGGCGCTGGCGCTCTTTGTGGAGGCGGCTCAGGCGGTCCATCAGGTACTCAGCATGTTGCTGCTGTTCCAGATTGACAGTGAAGACGACAAGCTCAAGGCCATGTCGCTGGTGGGCGAGGTGGTCAACGAGTTAATGCAGGTGGCAGAACGCTACACGGATGAGCCCGGTTACACGGGTGAAGTGCCGACCCTGCTGGAGGGGATTCGTGCGCTGACCGGCGAGCCCGCCCCGGATCAGGTCGATGCCGCCGCCACTCCGCCTGAAGACACCTCGGTTGAAGAAACAGAGGTGGTTGCCCCGCCGGTTGAGGTTGCCCCGGCTGAAGAAACGCCCGCCCCGGCTGCCGACACTGCCGAGCTAACCATTGCCAACGAAGACGTCCCGCTGGTGCTGGACGCTTCGTTAGATGCCAGCCTGGTCGACGATTTTATCTCTGAGGCCACCGAGCATCTGGACAGTATCGAAGAGAGCCTGCTGGAGCTGGAAGAAAATCCGGGTGACATGGAGGTCATCAACTCCATCTTCCGGCCTTTTCATACGGTAAAGGGGGTCTCCGGGTTTTTGACCTTAACGCCCATCAACCGCATCTCCCACGAAACTGAAAACCTGTTGGATGCGGTTCGTGGTGGCGAGCTTGGAGTGAGTGACGAACTGGTCGATGTGGTACTGGCATCGGTCGATCTCATCAAAAAAATGGTGGCCCGTGTGGGCCAGATGATGGGTGACGGGGTGACCGAAGGGGAGACCTTCCCGATCACTGCAGTCATTCAGCGAATCAAGCGCTTGATGGCAGGGCAGGCTCCGCTGGAATCTGTACCGGACGCATCTGGTGACGCTGCCCAGCAGCAGGCTGCCCCGGTCGCTGAGCCGCTCACCCCTGAGGTGCTTACTGAGCCTGCCAATGTTGAATCTGCTCCGGACACCAAGGCTGAGCCGGCGGTCAAAAATGGCGGCGCCAGTCGTCACACCCTGTCGACCATCAAGGTGGAGACCGGCAAGCTCGACATGCTGTTTAACCTGGTGGGTGAGTTGGTGGTGGCCCAGTTGCAGGTCCGTCAGGACCCGTCCATTCAACAGATTACCGACCAGCGGTTACAGCGCAACCTGGCTCAGTTGTTACGGATTACCAACGAGTTACAGAAGACCGCCATGTCGACTCGCATGGTGCCGATCCGCAATACCTTCCAGAAAATGGTACGGCTGGTGCGGGACCTGTCGAAAAAGTCGGGCAAGCAGGTAGAACTGGTGATGGAGGGGGCCGACACGGAAATTGACCGCAAGCTGGTAGAAGAAATCTACGAGCCGATCATGCACATGGTGCGCAACTCCATGGACCACGGCATTGAGACCATCGAGCAGCGTGAGGCCACTGACAAACCTGAAGTGGGCACCATCACCCTGTCGGCCACCCACAAGGGCGATGAGATTCTGATCGCTATTGCCGATGACGGCAAGGGGCTTGACCCGGATCGTATTCGCACCAAAGCGCTGGAGCGTGGACTGATATTTGAGGGTGATACATCCACCGATAAAGAGCTGTATCAACTCATCTTCCAGCCCGGTTTCTCGACCGCTCAGGAGGTTACTGATATCTCGGGTCGGGGCGTGGGAATGGACGTGGTCACTCGTACGATCGAGAAGGTGCGTGGTCGGGTCGAACTGGAGTCAGTCCCCGGACACGGCAGCAAGGTGACCATTCACCTGCCGCTGACACTGGCCATCATCGACGGCATGGTGGTGCGGGTGGGCGAGCAGCGCTACATCATCCCGACCCTGTCGATTGTGGAGTCGTTCAAACCCACAAAAGAGGATTACACCACGGTCAATCAGCAGGGCGAGGCCATTACCGTGCGCGGTCGGCTGATCCCGCTGGTGCGACTGTCACGCCTGTTTCAGGTGGAGGGCGGCATGGCCGAACCGTGGGAAGGGCTGGTCGTGGTGGTGGAGTCTGAGGGTCAGCGTAGCTGCCTGATGGTCGACAACCTGATCGGCAAACAAGAGATTGTCATCAAGAGCCTGGGCGAGCGCATGCAAGGCGTTGGTGGGCTGGCCGGGTGCGCCATTCTGGGAGACGGGCGTATCGGCCTGATCCTCGATATCGGCAATTTGCACCGCATGGCGCGCATCGTAGGTTAAGGGAGATTGGGCAGGTGAAAAGCGCTGAAGACGTTTATGCCAAGACACCGCGTAATGGTCACGACAGCAAGAAGGACCAGGAGTGGGCCGACAAATACCTCACCTTTCAGGTGGTCGATGAAGAGTATGCCGTGCCGGTGCAACAGGTGCGCGAAATTATCAGCGTGGGTCCGGTGACCCAGCTACC
>JALWRU010000342.1 GCA_026994095.1 Nitrospira sp.
GTAAATATCATTATTTTTCAGTATATTACAGCATGAATTTCAGTATGAGTTGAGTGACCCAATCGGTACAAACTCGAACAGCGCGCACGTACCATGCTGGCCAAATCTGTACCGTGGCCGGTTGCTTTATACTGGTTCCCATGAATAGCTCCACTCCCCCGGCCAGCACCGGTATTACGCCCTTCAAGGAGGGCATCAACCCCACAACGGTGGCCTATCTGGCGGCACGGATCACACAGGTGGCCGGGTCGTTTCAGGTCGTGTTTAATGCCCAGGAATTTACCCGTGACGCCTGCCGGGGGCTGTCTGATCTGGCCTTAAAAGCGCGGGTGGATCAGGTCATCGATGCACTGCACCGGCACCTTCCGGTCGATGACCCGGCCACCGCCATGCGGCTCGCTTGTGCAGCAGCAGAGGCCTGGCGGGAGCAGCAGGGCGACAGGAGCGACGCGCTGGGAGAGTTCGCCGCATGGCCGCTGGTGGATTTTGTCGGCACCCACGGGCGCAGTTGCCCGGCAGAAGCGCTGGCGGCCCTGCGTGAGATGACGGTGCTGTTCACCGCCGAGTTCGCCATCCGCCCACTACTGGTGGACGACCTGCCGGGTACGC
This sequence comes from Nitrospira sp., assembly GCA_026994095.1. Classification (GTDB taxonomy): domain Bacteria; phylum Nitrospirota; class JACRHL01; order JACRHL01; family JACRHL01; genus JALWRU01. The sequence continues at coordinate 610 of JALWRU010000342.1, forward strand.
TGACCGTGCTAACCGGCTGGCTCACCGACCCGCGCCCGGAGGTGCGGCGTTTGGTGAGCGAGGGCACCCGCCCGCGGCTGCCCTGGGGGGTACGGCTGACCGCGCTGGTGGACGATCCCTCCCCCACCCTGCCGCTGCTGCAACAATTAAAGGACGACCCTAGCGAGGATGTTCGTCGCTCGGTGGCCAACCACCTCAACGACATGGCCAAGGACCACCCGCAGGTGGTGCTGGATACCTGCCGAAAATGGCAACAGGGCGTGCCCCAAAACGACCCGGATCAACCATTACAAAAGCTTATCAAACACGCCCTGCGTACGTTGATTAAAGCGGGCGATCCGAGCGCGCTGGGGTTGATCGGGGTCGATCCCGACACCCCGGTAACTGCTGTTGATTTTGCCCTGTCACCGACGCAGATCGAACTGGGCGAGGCGGTATGCTGGTCGGCAGAACTGCACAACCCGACCCCCACACGGCAGATGCTGGTGGTGGATTATGCGGTGTTCCATTTAAAGCAGAACGGCAGCCATACGGCCAAGGTGTTCAAGGGCATGGCGCTGACGTTGGCACCGGGCGAGCGCCGCACCATCAGCAAGCGTCACCCGCTCAAAGCCATCACTACCCGCCGCTACTACGCCGGGGCGCACCAGATTGAACTGCGGGTCAACGGACAGCCCAGCGGACGGGCCGACTTTACCCTGACCCTGCCGTAACGGCGGGCGGGTTGTGCCAAATGGTGTTTAGTCGCGCTGGTTGAGTTTGGCCAGCAGGTGCAGGATCTCCATGTAGAGCCACACCAGCGTCACCATCAGGCCGAAGGCCCCGAACCACTCCATGTATTTGGGTGCGCCCATCTCGACACCGTTTTCGATGAAGTCGAAATCCAGCACCAGATTGAGCGCCGCGATGACCACCACCACCATCGAGAAGCCGATGCCGACAATGCCGGCCTCGTGAATCATGGGGATCCGAATGCCGAACATGCCCAGCAGCATGGAGGCCATGTAGACCAGAAAGATGCCACCGGTCGCTGCGGTGATCCCCAGTTTAAAATTCTCGGTGGCGCGGATCAGGCCGGAGCGGTAGGCCAGCAGCAGCGATACCAGCACCGCAAAGGTGAGTGATACCGCCTGCATGACGATGCCCGGATACATGGTCTCGAACATGGCCGACAGGCCGCCCAGCATCAACCCTTCCGCCACTGCGTACAAGGGTGCGGTAATCGGCGCCCACTGTTTTTTGAAGATCGTGGCGATGGCCAGCACCAGCCCGCCGATGCCACCACCGATCATCCACGGGGTCATGGAGGCGGTGCCGTTGGACTCCATGAAGAGGTTCCACACATGGGCGGCGGAGGCGATCAGCAATAACAGCAGGATGCCGGTCTTGTTGACGGTGCCGTTCAAGGTCATCAGCCCGGCAGCTGCGCCGGATACCGCACCAGAGCCGGATGCGGCCTGCCCGCTCCCTGCCGCAGCGCCCGCAGTCTGGGCGCCGGAAAACTCGGCAAACACGTTTTTATTCAAGGCAGGATTGGCAGATCGCATCGGCTTAAAACACTCCAGCAGGCAACGCCTGCAACGACAAGGGCAACAGACAACGCAGCAATAGGCGCTGTCGACCTTGGGTAGATCAAATTATCAACTAACTATATTAACACGGCAGGCACGGCCAGCTGCGATAAGGGCAGCGGGCTAGTGACACGATGGGCAGACGGGCCACCATGCTGCACGGGGCTGGGGGCGACCATTCCTAAAAAATCTGAAAGGGGTCAACAAACCGGCCTCGCCCATTCAGCAAATCAACCGGCGTAGGCGTTCGATTTTGGCTTGTGGGCGTTCTCGCAGGTGAGGTGAAACCGGAGGCGTAGCAGCGCTACGTTGAGGATTTCGCCGATCCGGAGAGGTTGCTTACAAGCCAAAAGCGGGCGCCGATAAAGACTCACGCGTAGGCGTTCGATTTTGGCTTGTGGGCGTTCTCGCAGGTGAGGGCAGCCCGCAGGCGTAGCAGCGCTACGTTGAGGACTGACCCGATCCGGAGAGGTTGCCCACAGGCCAAAAGCGGACGCCGGTAGATGGCCACAAGGTCAAAAGCGGGCGTCGGTAGACTCACACGGTGGGCAGCCTTCGGTTTGATGGAATCGCCACGCTTCAATCACCTCACCCTGCTGAAAATGGCGACGGATCAACTCATCCACCTTGTCTTCGGTGACACTGTGATACCAGACCCCTTCCGGGTAGATGACCACCATGGGGCCGTGTTCACAGCCACCCACCGAGCCGGATCGATTGACCCACACCCCCTCCAGACCGGCGGTATTTTTAACCTTCTTTTTTAAGGTGCGGTAGGTGGCTTCACTACCGCTGGCGGTGCACGACTTGGCGGTGCAGACAAACACATGGCGGGTGACCCGCATCATCTCTCCGGGGGCAAAGGGCATTCGTCAATCGACCTCCCGCGCGCCCGTGTGAAGGGGCGCTACGATGTTATTTAGTGTGACTCCGGTGCCTTGCACAGGTGAACGCCGCCGATCCAGCGATCAATCCCGGCCCGCAGCACCCAATTCTCTTTGGCGGCCAGCACCTGCTCACCCAATGAGGTTAACCCCAGGGCCTGATCTTTGAATTCCTCAGTCGATACCAGCGGCGGTCGGCGGAACGACTCAGGCTCACAGGACAGCAGCGGTGCAAGGCCGCAGGTGAGCGCGTCGATCCGCTGCCAAAAAGGCCAGTCCCCTAAAAACGGGGCCTCTTCGCACATTTGACAGGCGGCAAACAGTTTACCCGGACGGTCCTGGCCAGCCTGCACCAGTTGCAGGATCTGGCGCTCACTGCGCGACAAACCGTCGTCTGCATCCGGGTACTCTTCCAGCAGGCGGATCAGCGCAGCCCGTAAAAATGGCAGGGCCGACAGCTCCTGCCCCATCAGTTTGCGCAGGGCAGACGGGTCCGGGTGGGTAAAGGCGCGCCAAGCCTGCGCTGCAACCTCAAGCTGTGCCACGGTGACCTCTACCCGCGTGGGGTAGAGACCGGCAAGCTGGTCTTCATTTAACTGCCCCAGTCCGTAAAACGGCGTCACCCCATCGAACCGGTCAATGCAAATGAGCGACAGCTTGAACTGGGGGCGCGCGCGGGTGGAGAACCAGTCCAGCAGTTGAATCAGTTGCAGTTGATCGTACAGGTCGTGCTCAAACCACAGCACCACTTCACTAAAATGGCCCACCCGCCCCAGCAGCGCATCCCGCTCTACAAACGAGTTTCTGATTTCGTCCAGCCCACCGTAACCGCAGCCCGCCAGATAGCGCGCACGACCTTCTGACAGATCGGTAAGCGACAGGCCGTGAGGCACCGGGCCATCGTGCAGCATGTCC
>JALWRU010000343.1 GCA_026994095.1 Nitrospira sp.
AAAAAGAATTTAACGATCTGGTGGTGGTATCGCCGGATGCAGGCGGTACCGAGCGGGCGCGGGCGTTTGCCAAGCGCCTGGACGCTTCGCTGGCCATTATCGACAAGCGGCGAGACGCCCCCAACCGGGCCCAGTTGATGAACATCATCGGCGAAGTGGACGGTCACGACGTATTGTTGCTGGACGACATGGTGGACACTGGTGGTACCATTGTACAGGCGGCACACGCACTCAAGGAGCGCGGTGCCCTGAAGGTCTACGGTGCATGTACCCATCCGGTCATGTCCGGGCCCGCGATTGAACGCTTTGCGTCGTCGCCCTTTGATGAGGTGATCACCACCGACAGTGTGCCACTCGGTAACAAGGCCGATGCCTACGACCGGTTTACCGTGTTGTCGATATCCGGTCTGATGGGGCAAGCGGTGGCGCGGGTTCACACGGAAGCATCCGTGAGCAGTCTTTTTGTATGACCCCACCGGGGTCTGGGTCTCTTTTTTGTTGTCTGGAGGTTAGGCATGTCAGCGGTAGTTTTATCGGCTCGGGTACGTCAGCGCAGTGGTAAGGGGCACGCCCGTCGGCTGCGCGCCGCCGGAGAAATCCCGGCCATCATGTACGGTGTAGGTGAGCCGACCATGTTGGCTCTGTCCCTCAAGGACACCACCCACCTGCTGTTTGGCGGTGGTACCGCTGCGGATGGTCTCATTGAGCTGGATGTTGAGGGCGTCGGCAAGAAGGGGGTCATCATGCGTGACCACCAGGCCGATGTGGTCACCGGACGACTGCTGCATTGCGATCTGTACGAGGTCAAAAAAGGCCAGAAGGTCAACGTGACCGTCTCGATTCTGCTGGTGGGTGGAACCCCGGCTGGCGTTCGTGCCCAGGGCGTGATGCAGCATCAGTTGCACGCGGTCGATGTGGACTGCCTGCCCAACGCCATCCCTGAGCACCTGGAACTGGATGCCTCGGAACTGGAGATTGGCGGCGCATTGCACGTCAGCGATCTGGTGGTGCCCGAAGGTGTCACCGTGCATGCCAACGATGACGTAACAGTGGTGTCGATTGTAGCGCCCAAGGTGGCCGACGAGGAGACCGATGTTGCTGCAGAGGGTGTCGAGGGCGATGATGCCGCCGAGGGCACTGATGATGACGCTGGTGACGACGAAGCCTAGGCAAGGCGCTCACTGTTGAAGGTCCTGTTGGGTCTGGGAAATCCCGGCCCCCGGTATGCAGGTACCCGGCACAACGCCGGGGCAATGGTGGTGCAGGAGCTGGCGGAGCAGTGGAACATCCCCTTAAATGACCGGCGCGATGCCTTTGTTGGTGGTGCCGGTCAGGTGGCTGGTTGCCCGGTCTATCTGGCCATCAGCCAGGTGTTCATGAACGTCAGCGGTGAAGCTGCCCGCGGGTTGAGCAACAAACTGGGTCGCCAGTGGGCCAACCTGGTGGTATTGCACGATGAGCTGGATATCGCGCTGGGCCGGGTGCGCTTTAAGGATGACGGTGGCGACGGAGGGCACCGGGGGGTGCGGTCGATTGCCCAGACTACGGGCACACGTGGGTTTGACCGCGTGCGGATTGGCGTGGGTCGGCCACCGGACGGAGTGGCGGCGGCTGAGCATGTGTTGCGCCGCTTTACGCCAGATGAGAAAGAAGCCCTGGCGCGTGGCATTACACGCGCTGCAGAGGGGGTGGAACTACTGCTGACTGATGGTCTGCTAGCCGCCCAAACAAAAATACACGCACTGAACTGAGTGTACGGTCGTAGCGCGGGTGTGTGACCCGCCAGACCCTTAGATAAACCAGAGTATTCATGGCATTGAACTGCGGAATTGTGGGCCTGCCGAATGTAGGCAAGTCCACCATTTTTAACGCGATGACGGCGGCTGGCGCGGAGAGCGCCAACTATCCGTTCTGCACCATTGAACCCAACGTGGGGGTGGTGGCACTCAACGATCGGCGGCTGGCGCGCTTGCAGGAGATCTATGACTCCGGCCGACAGGTGCCCGCATCGGTAGAGTTTGTAGACATTGCAGGGCTGGTCAAAGGGGCCAGTCAGGGCGAGGGGCTGGGTAACCAGTTTTTGGGCCACATCCGGGAGACTGATGCCATATTGCACGTGGTGCGCTGCTTCGACGACGGTCAGGTGGTGCATGTGGATGGCAGCGTCGATCCCCTGCGGGATGTCGAGACCATTGATGTTGAACTGGTATTGGCCGATATGGACTCTATGACCCGGCGTAAGACGCGGCTTGAAAAGAAAGCCCGCTCCGGTGATAAGGACGCTCAGGCTGATCTGGCGGTGACCGAGAAGGTCCTGCTGGCGCTGGAAGATGGCCGTGCCGCGCGCACCGTTGAGCTGGACCCGAAAGAGACGTTGTTACTACAGGATGCCCACCTGATTACAGCCAAGCCGGTGCTGTATGTGGCCAATGTGGGTGAAGATGACATTACCAGCGGCAACCAGTGGGTGGTTGAGCTGACCCGGCTGGCAGCGGAGCAGGGCGCACAGGTGGTCACCATCAGTGGTGCCATCGAGAGTGAGCTGGCGCTGCTGGACGAGGCCGATCGCAGCGAATATCTGGCCGAACTGGGTTTGACCGAGACCGGTCTGGACCGCTTGAGCCATGCCACCTATGCGCTGCTTCGACAGGTGACCTATTTTACCGCCGGTCCGCAAGAGGCCCGTGCCTGGACCATTGAAAAAGGCACCCTGGCCCCCAAGGCCGCTTCCGAGATCCACTCGGATATTGAACGAGGGTTTATTCGTGCGGAGGTGGTTCCCTTTGACGAGGTGGATCGCAGCGGTTCCTGGCAGGCGGTCAAGGAGTCGGGAAAATTGCGGCTGGAAGGCAAGGAGTACGTCGTACAAGATGGCGACGTGGTCCATTTTAGATTTAACGTATAAACGCTACCCCATGGCGGGGGCATTCCTTCAATTACGGATGAAACAGATGATTGCAGCAATTCCGGGAGCAGCCAGAAAATGAGCGCCGAGGAAGGTGGGGACAACAGCCGGGGCCGACGTGGCCGAGGCCGGGGTGGACGTTCTCAGGAAGGGCGTAGCAGCGGCAGTGGTGGTAAAGGCCGTAACAGCGGGCGTGGCCGATCCGGTCAGGGTCGCAGCGGTGGCCGTTCGGGACAGGGGGGAGGCCGTAACGGCAATCAGTCGGGCCAGAGCAAACACGCCAAGGCTACCGCGCGCCCGATCTACACCGAGGGGCCGCGCAAGGGCAAAGCCCATGCAACGCCCTATGAGGTTCCCCAGAGCGGGGCCATCTCACCCTTTGACCTGTTCTGCTGCTGTTTTGTGGGGCTCATGCCGGACGGCAGTTATCGCGGCGGCGGCAACCCCAACCTGAACGAGGTGGGCAAACGCCTGCGCCGGTCAGGAAACGAGTTGCGCAGCATGTTGCAGGCCTACGCCATGGACGCTGAGTCCATCAAGGGGGCCGACTTCGACGTGGCCATGGCCCGGTTGGACATTCAGGTGGCTCCAGAAGGCATGGACCGCCGCGAACTGGCCCGCGGGCTGTTTGACGAGCTGGTGGAGTACCATCCGCCGCTGGAGGCGGTCATGGCACGGCTGGAGGCTGGCGAGACCGTTTATGAGGCCTCCCCGGAGGATCTGGCCCCGGTTGCCGAGAAAGCGCCCGCTCAGGAGGACGAGGGGCGCGCTGAAGCAGGTCAGGGCAAGAATGGCCGTGCCCGTCGGAGCCGTAAACCCCGTAGCCACCGGGAGGCCACCACCTCTGACAATGAGGAGAGCACCCAGAAGGCGCCGGTTGACGCCGCCCAGGTGGAGACTGCCTTAGTCGATACACCACCCACAGCAGACGTGGCCCCTGTTGACGTGCCAGAAGCCACCGAGCCTGTTGAGGCTGCCCCGGTGGCAGTGGGCGGAGCCGACAGCACCAGTGCCGATGAGAAGGAGCCTCCGGTCCGCCGGGTGCGTCGCTCTCCGGTACGGCGAGGC
>JALWRU010000344.1 GCA_026994095.1 Nitrospira sp.
CAACCCCGTCCCGATTGTCGATCACCACAAAGGTGTTGCCCGCGCCGGACATTTTTACAAACGGTACGCCCATGGCCGAGAGTCTATCACGATCGGCGGCGGCCTCATCCCGGAAGCCGGAAAAGCGGCTCTATTGCAGGTGACTGTAGCGCATTCCACGGAGGATCACCGCATAGATCAAGGTCGCTCCAAAAGCTGATATGCTGAATAAAATCAGGTATTTAAGCCCGAGTTTTACGGCACCGTGGCCCTCCAGGCGGACCCCCTCCGGGAAGATGTGGCGGTCGTAGGCGCGCTTTGTGCGGATGTAGATCAGCCCTACCACCAGATAAAACAGGGCGTAGATGACAAATACCAGCATGGTAGTTACGGTGGGGATGCCGGTCAGGGTCCATCCCTGCGCTTCCCGTATCTGTGGGGCCAGCGCACGGCAGGCGATCACCACCAGTACAAACCCCAACAGGCTGCGGCCCAGATTAAAAATCATCGTATTCATTGGCGCACTATACCGCAACCGGCGGTGGCTATACCGATTCCATCGGGTCGAACAGCTTGCTGTATTCGGTAATGGCATAGCGGTCGGTCATGCCGGAGACGTAGTCGGCGACCACCCGCGCAATCAGGGCGGGGGAGCGGGGCGCTGTGGCCTGCGCAATCATCTGTTGATACTGGGGTGGCAGCAGATTGGGGCGGTCATTGAACACCGTAAACAGGCCGTTGATGACCCGTTCCGCCTTGGCCCCCATACGGGCGACTCGCCAGTACCGGTAGACCCGCTCATTGAGAAAGGCTTTTAATTGCTTGCATTGCTGCTGGATGGCCGGTGAAAACGCCACCAGATTGTGGTCTTGTGCGCGTACCTGCGCCAGCGATTCGATGCCCTGTTGCTGCAACGATGTACGGGTGTGGGAGACCACATCGGTGATAAGCAGGTTGATGAGGCGGCGGATACTTTCGTAGCGCTGTTTGTTGGGCGGGGCGTCCGGGTAGGTATCGATTACCTGCCGGTGCTGGTGACCGAAGATCGGTACTTCGCAAATCTCCTTGAGGGTGATAATCCCGGCGTTGATGGCGTCGTCAATGTCGTGATTGTTGTAGGCGATCTCATCGGCCAGATTGGCCACCTGCGCCTCCAGCGACGGGCCGTTTTTGACGGTAAAGTCATACACGTCCTGGCTCTCCGGCGCGGTGCCAGGGCGGCGATGTTTGGCAATGCCTTCGCGGGTTTCAAAGGTCAGGTTGAGCCCGCAAAAGGCGGCATAGCGATCTTCCAGCAGATCGACGATACGCAGGGACTGGCGGTTGTGCTCAAACCCGCCGTAGGGGGTCATCATCTGGTTCAGTGCATGCTGGCCGGAGTGGCCAAACGGGGTGTGCCCCAGATCGTGGGCCAGACTGATGGCCTCGGCCAGATCCACATTGAGCGACAGCACGTTGCAGATGCCCCGCGCAATCTGTGCCACTTCCAGCGTGTGGGTCAGGCGGGTGCGGTAGCGGTCACCCTCGTGGTTTACAAATACCTGGGTTTTGTACTCCAGCCGACGAAAGGCGTTGCAGTGGATGATGCGGTCCCGGTCGCGCTGAAAATCAGTGCGGTCAGAAGGAGCGGGTTCGTCCACCCGTCGCCCGGCGCTACGGCTGGAATAGCTGGCGTAGGGTGCCAGCAGGCTCTCCATCTGAATCTGATTCACGAGGGTTCCCCAAACCAAAAAAGCCACCCGGCCAGCATGACCGGGTGGCTTTTGATGGTAGAAAGCGAATCACAGGCGGTCAAGTGAAGGGCCGCGCTCGCGTGAGCGATGGTCGGGGTTGACCGCCAGAGACAGGCTCTCTTTAGTGAGCGTGGCCGCCCTTTTTCTTGCCACCGTCGTCACCGAAGTTGAAGCCCATCTTCATGGCCATCCAACGGAAGGTGTCGAACTGGTCTGCGCCGATGAAGCCGCGCATGTCCTTGAGAGTCTGGTAGCGGAACACCCGCAATTTGGCGTTCAGGTCGGCGATCTCCTTGATCTTGGTGCCGATCTTGCGCATATCCAGATCGCTGGTGTCGGCTTGCTCTTCGAGCTCCACCTCGGCCACATCAATCTTGGCCTGCATTTTAATAGTGGTCTTGCGGTAGTTGCGACGCAGCTCGTTGAACTTGGCCCACTGAGCGTCATCCAGGCCGAGGGCACCCATCATCTCGCCCATCTCGTTGCCACCACCTTCACTACCACTGTCACCGCCCCACTGGGCATAGGCAGGGGCAGCGGCTAAAACACCACTTAAGGCGGCTACGGCAAACGCCATACGCAGCTTGGTCATACTGGTCTCCTTGATTCGTTAATCTGTGGGCGGACCCGCCCAAAATTCAAAAGGTTGTCTGCTTGTAATGGGCTAGTCCACCCAACCAGCGACTGTTATTTCCGCAGATTTATTAGGATATATCAACTATTTATTTAAACCAACGCTGGCACCACCATCGATGGCCGCCCGGATTGGCGGTCTGTTTTTTGGTAATTTTCCCTACTGGGCTTGAGGTTAGCCGGGGCTGACCACCGGGCTGGAAGCGGCTGTGATAGACTGCGGCCCACGTGCGATGCTGGTGCTGCAAGCACGCGGGGCGACCGCTCCGCTCTGTTTTTTGTACCGTTTAACGGCCCGGTTTCGGCCCCCACTGATCGCACCCCCGGACCCGGTTTACACCCTCTAGTTACGGCACTGTTTTGAGACCCGACCAGATTGTTATTCGAGGCGCACGGGAGCACAACCTCAAGGGGGTAGACCTGTCCCTGCCAAGGGATCAGCTGGTGGTGATTACCGGCCTGTCCGGCTCCGGCAAAAGCTCTCTGGCCTTCGACACCCTCTATGCGGAGGGCCAGCGCCGTTATGTGGAGTCTCTGTCGGCCTACGCCCGTCAGTTTTTAGAGCAGATGGGCAAGCCGGATGTGGACGCCATCGAGGGGCTCTCTCCGGCCATCTCCATTGAGCAGAAAAGCACCTCCCGCAACCCGCGTTCCACCGTGGCCACGGTCACTGAGATTTATGACTATCTGCGGTTGCTGTTCGCCCGTTTGGGCCAGCCTCACTGCCCCTCCTGCGGTGACCCGATTCACGCCCAGACTGTGCAGAGCATGGTGGATGCAGTGCTGGCCATGCCGGAGGGCAGCCGTATCCTGGTGATGGCCCCCATCGTGCGTAGCCGCAAGGGTGAGTATCGCAAGGAGCTGGAGGCCCTCAAAAAGCAGGGCTACGTACGGGTGCGGGTAGACGGCGAGGTGCGGGAACTGGCGCAGGACATCACCCTGGACCGCAAGCTGACCCACACCATCGATGTGGTGGTGGATCGGCTGATCGTCAAAGAGGGCATCAGCAAACGGTTGACCGACTCGGTGGAGACTGCCCTGTCGCTGGCGGAGGGCCTTCTAACGGTTGCGACCACCGATGGCGAGGAACGGCTGTTCTCTGAGCATCACGCCTGCACCCGCTGCGAGATCAGCCTGCCGGAGCTGGCCCCGCGCATCTTTTCGTTTAACAGCCCCCACGGGGCCTGCGGCGGCTGCGACGGACTGGGCACCCATATGGAGGTCGACCCGGAACTGGTGGTGCCCGACCCCAACAAATCCCTCGCGCAAGGGGCGGTGGAGCCGTGGCAAAAGAGCACCTCGGTCTACTACGGCCAGATATTGCAGGCGGTTGCCAGCCATTTGAAGTTTCCCTTCGACCGGCCCTGGAAGAAGCTCACCACCAAGCAGCAGCAGGCGATTCTTACCGGCACCGGTACCACCTCGGTCAAATTTGATCTGGGGCGCGAGGGCAAGAGCAGTTATACCTACAAGCGCCCGTTTGAAGGGGTGATCAACAACCTGTCACGCCGCTTTCGTGAGACTGGCTCTGCGCAGGTGCGGGACGAGATTGCCTCGTACATGGCGTCGCGGCCCTG
>JALWRU010000345.1 GCA_026994095.1 Nitrospira sp.
GCACCGACTGGGGGGCGGTGGTGGCCATCTGGTGGGGCATGCCACTACTCGTGCATCATTCTGCCGGTTCACGCGGCAGCGGCAGCGGCAGCGGCGTTCGCAGGCGTCTGGCCCAGCCGTTACTGTGGGTGCTGTGCCGGTTCAGTCCGACCTCCTTAAGGCCATTGGTGCGGCGGGATCTGATGCGTCTTACCCGTGGACTGTCCCTGCGACAGGGGGGCTATGTGGCAGTGGCCGGGGTGGCCTGGTTGGCCGGAATGTCGCAAATGCTGCACCCGACTGCACTGAGCGATCGTTTGGGGTTGCTGGCCACTCTGGCAATGGCGTGGGCGGTAGCGGCCAGCCTGTCTACCCTGATCAAGGGTGAATGTGTCTGTCGCTTGCCAGAGTTGGATGGGGCGGTTTCAGCGGGCACCCTCTGGTGGGCCAAAACAGTGACCGCAGCACTGCTGGGGGCCGTGGCAGGGGCCGCCAGTGGGCTCATCTGGTGGCAACAACCGTCCCTGGCGGCCCTGCATATAGGCATTGGTGCGGCCACCGGGCTGTGTACTGGAGCCACCCTGATGGAGGGGGATCGTCGCCCGCTATTGCACGGGGTTGCCTCGTTGCTGTTGTCGCTACTGGTGGGGACGTTGGCGATTTTGCAGCCGCTGCTGTTGCTGCTGGCACCGGCGGTGGCCAGCTATCTGGCACAGGTTGGCATCCCCAGATTAGCCCTGTCTCTGACCGAAGACGCCATAAACCTGTAGTGAATGAATACGCTTCTGCCGAAGAGAATCGGTGGGATTGGGCTGCTGATCGTAGTAGGATCAGCGGTTATAGTTTATTGAGGGAGGGGCACTCCGTGGGAGTGCCCGATCCGATGATCGAAAGGAAGCGTGTTGTACCAGCAAATTGAGGTGCGTCCTTCTCTGCCCGAACCCATTGGCCGCTTGGAAGAATTAGCGGGCAATCTGTGGTTTTCGTGGAATGCCGACGCCCGTGAACTGTTTTTTCGTCTCGACCGGGAGCTGTGGCGCAAGGTGGGGCACAACCCCAATCTGTTCCTGCGGCGGATCAGCCAGAAAAAATTGACCGACGCTTCCGAAGACCGTACCTACCTGGTGCAGTACAACCGGGTTATGGCGGCCTTTGACGTCTACGAATCAGACGAGCACACCTGGTACTCCAGTGCCGTCGGTGACAACGAGCGCGGTGTCATCGCCTATTTTTCTGCCGAGTTTGGCATCCACGAAAGCCTGCCGATCTTCTCTGGCGGCTTGGGGGTGCTGGCGGGAGATCACTGTAAATCAGCCTCTGATATGGGGCTGCCGTTTGTGGGGGTGGGGCTGCTCTACCGCAAGGGCTACTTTATCCAGCACATTGATTCGGAGGGACAGCAACACGCCACCTACGAAGAACTGGACTTCTCCGAGGTGTCGGTTCGTGAACTAACCGATGCGGACGGCAAACCGCTGCTGGTACGGGTGGAGTTGGCCGGTCGCACGGTCTGGATCAAGGTGTGGCAGGCCCCGGTAGGCCGCATCCCGCTGTACTTGCTGGATACCGATATCCCTGAAAACGAAGATGCTGACCGGCTCATCACTCACCAGTTATATGGTGGTGGGCAGGAGAACCGCATCTGTCAGGAGATTGTGCTGGGCATTGGTGGGGTGCGGGCGCTGGATGCGCTCGGTATTACCCCGTCTGTGTGGCACATGAACGAGGGGCACTCGGCCTTTTTGGGGCTGGAGCGCATCCGCGAGTTGGTCCGGGAACATAACCTGACCATTCCAGAGGCCACCGAGGTGGTCCGTTCCCGCTCGGTGTTTACCACCCATACGCCTGTTGCTGCGGGGCATGACGCCTTTCCGCTGGCGTTGATGGATACCTATTTTCACGCCTACTGGGCCTCTTTGGGCATGGATCGACACCAGTTTATGGAGTTGGGGCTGGAGGTCTCGGACAGTGGTGAGGAGCGCTACTCCATGACGGTGCTGGCGCTGACCCTGTCAGGCCGTTACAACGGTGTCAGCCGGCTGCATGGTGACGTCTCGTCCGAGATGTGGAAGGACCGTTGGCCCGGTGTTCCCGCCGCAGAGAACCCGATCAACTACGTCACCAACGGCGTGCATACCATGTCCTGGCTGGCGCCAGAGATGATGGGGCTGTTCGATCAGCACCTGGGCATCCAGTGGCGCGCCAACCTGACCAACGCACCGTTCTGGGAGGCGGTCGATCAGATCCCCGACGGGCTGTTGTGGGGAGTTCATCAGAACCTCAAGCGGCGCATGATTGAACGGGTGCGGGAGCGCTGTGTGGAGCAACGCATCCGTAACGGTGAAGGGGCGGCTGCGCTCAATGAAGCCCGTCAGTTGCTGGACCCGGAGGCCCTTACCATCGGCTTTGCCCGTCGTTTTGCCACCTATAAACGGGCCACCTTGTTATTCCACGACCTGGACCGCTTAAAGGCCCTTTTAACCGACCCGGAGCGACCGGTGCAGTTTGTCTTTGCAGGCAAGGCCCACCCGGCCGACCATCCGGGGCAGGAGTTGCTCAAGCATGTGTATGCCCTGTCGCAGGAAGAGCCGTTCAAGGGCCGAATCGTATTCGTTGAAGGGTATGACATTGCCATTGCCCGCTATCTGGTTTCTGGTGTGGATGTGTGGCTCAACACCCCGCGTCGCCCCTGTGAAGCCAGCGGTACCAGCGGCATGAAGGTCTGCATGAACGGCGGCATCAACTTCAGCATCCTCGATGGCTGGTGGTGTGAGGCCGCCGATCATGGGGTCAACGGCTGGTCCATCGGTGATGAGCGGGAGTGTCACGACGAAGAGTTGCTCAATCAGCAAGACGCCACCACGCTCTATCAATTGCTGGAAGAGTCCATCGTCGATACCTACTACCGGCGTAACTCCCAGGGGGTGCCGGATGACTGGATTCGGGTGGCCAAGGCGTCGATCAAATCGGTGCCGCCGGTCTTTAATACCGACCGCATGGTGGGTGACTATGCCCGCAACATGTATTTCCCGGCCATTGCCCATGGTCGTCGCATGAGCGATGCCGAATTTACCAAGGCCAAAGAGTTGTCCGCATGGAAAGCCCACGTGCATGCCAGTTGGCATCAGGTTCGGGTGGTGTGGGATGAGCAGCCTGCCAGTGCGCGTCGTACGCTGGTCTATGGCGAATCGGTCGAGGTCGCAGCACGGGTGACCGTCGGTGCGCTGTCCGCAGGCGATCTGCGGGTGGAGGCCTATATCTCAGAGTTGAACGCAGATGGTCATCAGGTCAATGCGGTGCGGATACCGTTGCATGCCCCTGCCCGGAATGCCGATGGGGATGTTCGCTTTACCGGCGAATTTACGCCGCCGGACAGTGGCCGCTATACCGTCACCGTAAGGGCTACGCCGCAGCACACCCACCTGGTACATCCCCACGAACTGGGGCTGATCTGCTGGCTGACAGAGGAGCCTCGTGGCCGGGACACCCCCCACGGCGCGACTCAATCGTCGATCACTGAACACGCGCATGTGGGAGAGTCCGATGGAGGAACGCCGTAATTTCAAGCGCGAGAGCCTCGCGCCGTTCACCGAGTTGTTCCCGGAGGATGGGGGCGAGCCGATTAGCGGCTACCCCATCAATATGAGTCGGGGTGGGTTGTCGCTGGAAGCCGGGCAGCAGATGCAGGTGGGCGAGCGGGTCAGCGTTGCGGTCCACTTTGAATCGGTGGGCGACACCGATGGTGATGTCGATGCGGGCGAGCCCGGTACGGTGGTGGAGTTCGTGCAGGCCGAGATCCTGCGAGTTGATCCGGTGGGGGAGCGCTTTCACGTGAGTGTCTCGTTCGTCGATTTTAACGAAACCAACCACCCGACCCTATATGGGGTGTTGCGCTTTATCGACGAGTAATCGCGGCGATTGCATACAAAAAAGGCCCCCG
>JALWRU010000346.1:0-3251 GCA_026994095.1 Nitrospira sp.
CCACTGGTCAAGCCTCCCAGGTAATGATCGACCAACGAACGCAGCAGCAGTTCCGGGGTCGGTTCACCCGCCAGCTTTAATTTGTCGGTCATTGCCAATACGCAGATACCGTGCACGCTGCACCACAAGGTGCGGGCGGCGCGGGCGCGTTCATCTGGCCCCAGCCGCAGGGGGGACATGGCGGTCTCTACCAGCACAAACAGATCGGCCACCTGCTGTTGGTAGGAGGCGGGCACCGGCCCGGTCGCACGGTATTCAAATACCAGCGCCCAACGGTGGGGATGGGCACGGGCAAAGGCCAGATAGGCCGCCGCCAGATCGTGCATACGCATGAGCGGCTGGGTTTTATCGGTCGCTGCCGGTAACAGGGCCTGATGCAGGTCAGTGAGGGTACGGCCATTCAACGCCAGAATCAGCCCCTCCATATTGGTAAACACCAGATAGAGGGTACCCACTGCACAGCCGATCTCCCCGGCGACCCGGCGGGCGTTCAACGCGCCGATGCCATCGCTGGCGACGATATGCTCTGCGGCCTTCAGAGCCAATTGCCGAAGTTCGTCCCGGCTCTGTTTTTGCGGTCGTGCCATGGCTGCAAGCGCCTCCTTGAAGCTTATTATGAACGAGGTTCATTATCTGTCAAGGAATTATTGAACGAAGTTCAATTACCGACAGCGCTTCACCAAGTAAAGCGGTCGCACGAACTGCACCCAACAGTGAGGGGGCCAGCACAGTGCCGCAGAAGCCGCACCAGCGGCCATATGGGCAGGCAGTAAGGGGGAGGGGGGAAAGTGGTGCGCCCGGCACGACTCGAACGTGCGACACCCAGGTTCGAAGCCTGGTGCTCTATCCAACTGAGCTACGGGCGCTGATGGCGGCGATGGTACCACGAATTCACCCCGTCCGACGTAATCAGATGAACCCACCGGAGTCACGGACTTCGCAACGGGCCAGTTAGATGTTTGCGCCACAGGATTGACAAGCAGACGACTCCCTTATAGGATACTGCGCTCGGGAACAGCAGTTCCCGCCAACAAACGCCCTTGTAGCGACCCATGCAAGGCACCGTTTTTTGGGGGATCGTCTAGTGGTAGGACAGCGGACTCTGACTCCGCCAACCAAGGTTCGAATCCTTGTCCCCCAGCCATCTTGTGGTCCCATCGTCTAGCGGTTAGGACGCCGCCCTCTCACGGCGGAAACGGGGGTTCGATTCCCCCTGGGACTACCATGATTGCCCTGCCGGGGCTATTGTTCAGCAAATAACCGTTCAAATTGTTGGGTAATGTGGGCCACGCTGTGGTCGGCCACACTCTGCCGCACCCCGTCGGTGGGTAGCGAAGTTGTCGTCAGTACCAACTGCAACCGCTCTGCCAGCACCGCCACATCCCCCGCAGCCACCCGCCAGCCGTTGACCCCACTCACCACCGGCGAACCACCGGGGAAGTCGAATGCCACCACCGGGGTGCCCACCGCCATGGCCTCCAGCGCCACATTGGGGAAACCTTCATAACGGGAGGGGATCACCAGACAGTCGGCCTGTTTGTAATAGGGGTATGGATTGTCGGTAAAGCCAGCAAAATCAACTTTGCCGGTCAACCCCAATGCCGCCGCTTGCTCACGTAAACGCGGCTCCTCTGGCCCCTCGCCCAGCAGGTGCAGGGTCACATCGGGACACCGTTCGGATACCGCCGCAAACGCCTCCAGCAACAGGTCAAATCCCTTGGCGGGCACCAGCCTGCCTACCGCCAGCAGGTGACGGCCTGCGCCCCACTCGCGGGCAGTTGCCTGCGCCTTGGTCTGGGCCGCCTCCATGTCGAGCGGGTTACCAATACACACCAGCCGTTCTTTGGGAGCGCCGCAGTCGGCCACCGCGTCGGCCATCTCAGTCGATTGGCAGACAATCCGGTGGGCGCGCTTCAGCGCAGGGCCATACAACCGCCACCGTAGCCAGCCGTAGGGTTGATTGGGGATGTGGATCT
Source organism: Nitrospira sp. (assembly GCA_026994095.1). Taxonomy (GTDB): domain Bacteria; phylum Nitrospirota; class JACRHL01; order JACRHL01; family JACRHL01; genus JALWRU01. The sequence goes on from JALWRU010000346.1 coordinate 1,977, forward strand.
GCGGCACGGTATTTTCGCGCACGATCACCCGTGTGCCGTCCGGCATCCAGCGACTCAGATGCAAAATCAGCGTGTTGTAGAAGGTGACTGACGAGAACACCACCGCCGGTTGTTGCGCCCGGATCTCCGCCAACAGCCGCACAAACGCGCCCACACCACGACCACCCAGATCGATCACCGGGACATCTTGAGGCACCTCCGGCAAAAACGGCCCACGCGCCTCCACCAGCGCCAGCCGAGGGGCGAAGCGGGTACGGTCCAGATGACGCAACAACGTCACCATCACCCGCTCGGCACCGCCCCCCTCCAGATTGGGCAGGGTGAACAGTACCGGCATGGGGGCACTGTGTGTCATGTCAGGGCCGCCCCTGATCGTCCCACCAGGCCTGAAACATCAGCACATCCCACAACATGCCCTGCCAGTCCTTGCCGCCCGCCAGATGCTGCTGCCATTTGGCGCGTACCGCCTCCACCCGAAAGATGCCGTCTTCCCGCAGCCGTTTTTCAGATAAAAGCTCTTCCGCCCAGTCCCTTAACGGGCCGCGAACCCAGTCGCCGATCGGTACGCCAAAACCCATTTTGGGACGGTCGATCATGGCCTGCGGCACATACCTGTAGAGCACCTGCCGCAGCAGCCACTTGTCGATGCCGTTGCGGGTCTTCATATGCAGCGGGAGCTGCCATGCAAATTCCACCATCCGATGATCCAATAACGGCTCACGAGACTCCAGACTGACCCCCATGCTGGCCCGATCCACCTTTACCAGAATATCTCCCGGCAGATACCCCACCATGTCCCAATACAGCATCTGCTCATCCAACGTGCCGACGGTGGGCCAGTCGGTGTCGTCGGTCAGCGGGGTAGGCGGCTCGGCGGCGTCCAGCACCACCCGCTCCAGATGGGTCCAGTGGGACATAAACCGGCGATAGACCTCCGACGGGCCACGCTGGCGCATCAAATGGGCAGCGGCGTGCAGTTTGTTGCCGATGCTCGACTTACCGTATTTTTGTAGCAGTGGCGCGGCAAAAAACAGCAACTTGTCCCACGCCGTAGGCGGCAACGACAGGATCGCCGCCGCCCCCACCGCCTGCACCGGGCCGGGGATGCGGTTCATTTTGCTGACCACGTCGGCACAGGCGGCGTAGCGGGAGTACCCCCGAAACAGCTCATCGCCACCATCGCCGGACAGGCAGACCGTCACATGCTGGCGCGCCATGTGCGACACCAGATAGGTGGGAATCTGCGACACATCCGAAAACGGCTCGCAGTACAAC
>JALWRU010000346.1:3261-3918 GCA_026994095.1 Nitrospira sp.
GTCGGTACCCAGATGGTTTGCCACCGCCTTGCCGTGGTGGGCCTCGTTGTATTCATCCTCATGAAAGCCGATGGTGAAGGTCTTCACCGGCCGATCGCTCACCGCTTGCATGATGGCCACGACGGTGGACGAATCAATCCCACCCGACAAAAACGCCCCCAACGGCACATCGGCCAGCATCTGATCGGCAACCACCGACTTGAGCAGCCCGTCCAGTTGATCGGCAGCCGCCTCATCGCTCCCCGCAAACGGCTGGGCTTGCCCGGCAGTGGCCACCTGCGATACCGACCAGTACCGCACCGGCTCCGGGTATTCGCCCACCTGATCGGCCCGCAAGGTAAGGGCGGTACCGGGCAGCAGCTTCCTCACCCCCTGAAACACACAGTACGGGTCAGGAATATAGTTGTGACGCATCATCAGCGCCACCGCGCCCCGGTCCAGCCGCCGCTCGAAGGCCGGGTGGATCGTCAGCGCCTTCAGCTCGGAGCCGAATAGCAGGGTATCGCCCATCCAGCCGTAGTAGAGCGGCTTTTCGCCCATCCGGTCACGGATCAGGGTCAGATGACGACGCTCCCGGTCCCACAGGGCAATGGCAAACATGCCCACCAGTTTGGACAGGGTCTCTACCACCCCCCAGGCCTCCAGCGCTGCCAACAA
>JALWRU010000347.1 GCA_026994095.1 Nitrospira sp.
ACCAGGTGTGACCTGCCATCTAAAGATCTGTGCAGGTGACGGTACTGCAATTGGGGGCGCGGCGAAGACGGTCACATTTGTCGTTCCTGCGGGTAAGGTTGGCGGACACATAAAGTTTGCATGGAACACAACGGATGGCATCGACGTTTTTATGATCTGGGATGCCAATGGCAAATCAGTAGACTTTTCCACTCCCGTCCCAAATGTACCCAAGGACGGTATACCCGGCTACAAGATGGTGGATGGGCCGTTTATTGGATTCAGTGCGAACTTTGATACCACACCACCCGTTACGCAGAATGCCGACACGTCCGTACCAACGACCGCACCAACAAGCCTGACGGGCAGCTATTCAGCTGGAACGCTTGCTAGTGCGGTGGGCTCGACCGATGGATCGGGTCTTTCCGTAGCTGATGTCGGTAAGGACAGCAGCATGGAGCAGCAGTGTGTAGGCGGTTGCTTTGACTTCAAAGTGACTGGTATTACGGCAGGCAGCAGTGTCAAAACGGTGCTGTTGTTAGGCGCACCTATTCCGGCTGGTGATTTCTTTCACAAGAACATCGTGTACCGAAAAAAGATTAATGGCGCATGGAAGGACTTTGATACTTCTAGTGGTGATTTCTACGCATCAGCGCCTGCAGTTTCGACCAATCCCTTAACTTGTCCTGGTCCTGGGTCCTTTGCCTATGGTAGCGGTATCAATGCCGGAGACCGGTGCCTCCAGCTCACCATCAAGGATGGGGGACCAAACGATGCCGATGGCGCGGCTGACGGCACCGTCACCGATCCTGGTGGCATCGGGGTTGGCGCATCGGTCGTCTCCACCATCGCTGATCCCTCCTTCGAGGGTGGCAGCGTCATTGGTGGCAGTGGCGCCATCGGCTGGGGTGCCCTTGCCGGCCTGTTCGCGCTGCTCGGCTTCCGGCGCCGCAAGACGCTGCACTGAGCCGTTCCCGCAAACGGTATGATCGGGACGCGGCCCCTCGGGGCCGCGTTTTTTTGTGGGTGCGCTATACTCGCCTGACCACCAACAAGATCAGGAGGAGGATCCCATGCAACCCCGAACCATGCTCCTGCGGACATGGCACCTCTTGGTGCTATGCCTCGCCCTGGCCCCGGCTGCCCGGGCCGTCACGCCCACGGGGCCATTGGCCGTGAATGGCACCATGGACATCCTGGACCCGATTGGACGCAGTGTGCTGGGCGCGACGCCGGTGACCGGCACCCTGGATGCGTCGGCCGGGACGGTCACGTTCGATCCCATCATGTTTTTCGGGTTCTTGTTCAAGGTGAACGGCACTCTGCTCGGCCCGGGCCAGCACAATACGCCGGTGGGTCAGATCACCGTGGGCGCCGGCCAGATGGGCGCTCTGTTGAACGTCACTTGGAGTTTCAACAAGTTCCAGGCACTGATCCTGTGGCAGGTGACCCAGGGCCCCGCCGGTCAACGCTACAAGACGCTGGACAGCGACGGTGACGGGATACCCGGCCACGCCTTCACCACCGGGCCCTTCCTCGGCTTCAGCCTGGCGTACGATTTCGTCGCCGGCGTCAGTCCACCGGGAGTCAAGGTGGCCATCGATGTCGCCGGTGGCAACCTGCAGGAATGCAGCAAGACCGGTGGCAGCGACGTGACGGCCACGGCCAGCGTCCAGTTGCTGGGCGGGGCCCGGCTCGGCAGCGTGCAGTGGTTCCTGGATGGCCAGTCCGTCGCCACCGGCCGCACGGCGCAGTTCTTTGCCGCTCTCGGCACCCACCAACTGGAGGCCCTGGCGACCACGGCCGGCGGTGTCACCGACTCGAACCGGATCCAACTCATCGTGCGCGACACCCGCCCGCCGACGGTCAAGGCCGGCTTCCGTGATCGCCAGACGGGCCAGCTGGTCACCAACATCGCCAATCGCAACGTGGAGAAACTGGTGGTGGATCTCAGTGCCACCGACGTCTGTGATGCCCACCCCCAGGTCTCGGGCGTGGTATCGCCGGTGTTCGGGGTACGGAACGGTGACCTGATCCGCATCAAGCCCGACAAACGCCTGGTGCGGTTGCCCACCTCGGCCCTGGAACTCAATGCCACGGCCAAGGATGCCTCCGGCAACATTGGCCGCACCAGCACCGTGCTGCACATCGGGCCCTGAGCATCCCGGGCACTTGTGTTGGTCCATCGCAGCAGACGGCGCCCCACCCGGGGCGCCGTCCTTTTCACGTCACCATAGGGATCAAGGACCCGGCGCGCGGAAGAACATCGACTTCATGATGCCGAGATCACCAAAGTTGACTATCCCATCGCCGTTGAAGTCGGCATCCGGATCGTGCGTAAAAAAGCGCGACCGGAAGATTCCAAAGTCGATGAAATTGACGATATTGTCATTATTCAAATCGGCGTCACACATGTTGCCGAAACCGTCGTTATCCGTATCCCTCTGACGCGGATTGGCGCGTTGGAGGCAGTTGTCACAAACATCACCTACACCGTCCCCATCACCATCCGACTGTTTCACATTCGCGATACGTGGACAGTTGTCACACGCATCACCGATCCCGTCTCCATCGCTGTCGATCTGGCTCGGGTTGGGTGTCAGGGGACAATTATCTAAACGATCAATGATCCCATCACCATCCGTGTCTGGATAAATGATTCCAATACCCCCCGTAAGCCCAATCTTTCCCGCAAGCGGATTCATGTCATTGATGCCATTGTCCTGAACAGTGATCTCAATACAGGTATCCCCGACAGTAAATCCGTTACGATAGGCGGAACTTCCCGGCGGTGGACAACCTGCCGAACCTGCCAAAGCCGACCTGAGTCGGTCACTACCACCGACAATGAATGTCTGCCAGGAATACTTTACGGGGTTGAATAGGCGCAAATAGGGTAATGAGTCCATTGGTACCCCGACCGGAAGTACCATGGTCACCACAGCACCTGGGTTTGCCACCATATCGAGCAGATAATCGAAACAAAGCCCTGCGCACCGAACATTTACCGCCGAATCCCGTGGGATACCTGCCGCATCCAACTGACCGAGGTTGATGATCCCACTGCTACCAACCGAGCCAGCAATAAGCCCCGGAGACACGGACACAGGAACATTCGAAGAAACCGCAGGACCTTTGATTGCAAGCCCACCTGGATCGACCACTGATCCATTGACCACCCCATCTGCGTCGTTAGGCCCACCATCCTTGATGGTCAGGCGGAGACAACGATCACCTAGATTTATACCGCTCGCATACGCTGTCGAGGCGGCTCCCGGACACGTCAACGGGTTTGTCGAGATTGCCGGCGCAGAGGCATAGGCATCACCGGTAGAGAGATCAAAGTCTTGCCAAACGCCGTTGATCTTTTTCCGATAAACGATACTTTGATTTGGTCCTAGCGACGGAATGGGCGCATTCAGTAGTAACACTGTCTTGGTTATATCCCCACCCATGCCCCCGGTCACCTTGAAATCAAAACAGCCACCAACGCACTGCGCCTGCACACCATAGTCGATACCGACATCACCTGACGTCAACCCTGCCCCATCCGATCTTCCCACGCTCGTGGCTACGCTTCCGGGCGCAAATACAAGCGGTACGCTCGTTGGCACCGTTGTGGGTAAGAGTGCATTTACGTACCGGGCCATCGATGGTGTTGTATCAAAGTTCGCACTGAATCCAATAAACGGCCCATCCACCATCTTGTAGCCGGGTATACCGTCCTTGGGTACATTTGGGACGGGAGTGGAAAAGTCTACTGATTTGCCATTGGCATCCCAGATCATAAAAACGTCGATGCCATCCGTTGCGTTCCATGCAAACTTTATGTGTCCGCCAACCTTACCCGCAGGAACGACAAATGTGACCGTCTTCGCCGCGCCCCCAATTGCAGTACCGTCACCTGCACAGATCTTTAGATGGCAGGTCACACCTGGT
>JALWRU010000348.1 GCA_026994095.1 Nitrospira sp.
CTCAAACATGGTGATGGTCCTTATAGGGGGTCTGCTCAAGGGTCAGTAAAAACCGTTTCAGGTCGAGCCCGCCGGTAAATCCGCCCAGGCCCTCGTTTGCGGCCAGTACCCGATGACAGGGGATCAACAGCGGCACCGGGTTTTTGGACAGGGCCTGACCGACCGCCTGTGCGCCACCGGGTCGCCCTACAATTTGAGCCACTTCGCCGTAGGTGAGGCTCTGCCCGGCAGGGATGTCACACACCGCCTGCCAGACTGCCATCTGAAAGGGGGTGCCAGTCGGGTCGACCGGCACCTTGGTCAGGTCTTCACTGGCACCGTTCAGGTAGGCCACAATCGCCTTGCCGCCGGGAAATGCGTGGGGAAAGACATGGCTGGCGCGCTCATTCGGATAGGCCGCCCGCACCCAGCGGGACGGGGCGTTGAGGAGCACCCGGCAGACCCCCCGTGGGCTGGCGGCCAGCCCGATCGGCCCCAGCGGGGTGACCAGAAAGGTCCACGACAGCCCGGCGGGCAGCGGCACCACCGGTATACTGCTCGACATGGAATTGGGTTGTAGACTTTGGTTCATGGCGGTGGGGAGTATCCTTGCCGGGTTGCTGCTGTCCTGCGATACCAATCTCCCCCAAATCCTACACCGAACCGAGCTGCATATGGGCACCCGTGTGACCCTGACGGTGGTGGCCCCCCGCTCCAAGGGTGACGAACTGTTGCAGGCCGGGTTTGCCGAGGTGGCCCGTATGGAGGCCCTGTTCAGCAGCTACCGCACCGATAGTGTACTGGCACAGGTCAATCGTGGGGCCGGGGCTGCCCCGGTAGCGGTGCCGCCCGAGTTTATTCAGTTGACGCAGATGGCCCGTAGCCTGATCCGCACCACCGGAGGTGCGTTCAACCCGTTGGTGGGGCCTGCCATCAAGGCCTGGGGCATCCCGGAGCAGCCACAGATACCCGATCCACAGGTGCTGGCTCATATGGTGGTGTTAACGCGCCCTGAAGGGCTGCTGGTGGACCCACAGGCGGCCACTGTGGCGCTGACTCTGCCCGGTATGGCGCTGGGGTTGGGTGGAATCGCCAAGGGTTTTACCGCCGACCGGGTGGCGCACCTGTTACAGCAGCGTGGTGTGACTGCCGGTATGGTGGCCATGGCCGGGGATGTGCGGGTGTGGGGACGACGCCCGGACGGCGGTCCGTGGCGGTTGGGGGTGCGGGACCCGTCCGGCAATCGTCCACCGTTGGTCCGGTTGGCGCTGACCGCCGGGGCGGTGTCTACGTCGGGCAATTATGAGCGCTACTTTGAGCGCGACGGGGTGCGCTACCACCACATTCTTGACCCGCGCACCCTCCGCCCCAGTCGTGGGCTGACCAGTGTGACGGTGTGGATTGATGGCAGTGATATGCCCGCCACCACCGCTGACGGGCTGGCCACCGGGCTGTTTGTGATGGGGTTGCAAGCGGGCCGCACATTGGTGGCGTCGTTACCGAATACCGAGGCGCTGTGGGTGGATGACGCCGGGCAGGTGACCCGCTCGGACGGCTGGCCGGAGCCGGGCTAAGGCCTGTTTCTATTTGTGTGAACAGGCCCTAGGGGTTCAGGATTTTGGAGTGGTTCTTGAACTGGGGCCGGATGGCCTTGCCACACACCTCGGTAAGAATCCCCTCCATGGCTTGGGTAAAGTCGAAAATCGGCCGGGTGGTGAGGGTGCGATAGAGGGTGTGGTCGTCCACATAGATCTCCAAAATCGCCTTTTCCTGATTGAAGTGGTGGGGGATCAGGTTGCCCGGGTTGAACGCGGCAAACTGCTCGTCCTGATGCAGCCGGTCGATGACCCGATCCCACAACAGCTCAAAGCTGGTCAGGTCCAGATGTTCGTAGAAACGGTCGATCATCCGTTTGGCCTGATCGGCGATGCCGTGATGGATGTCTGAGAACAGGTCGATGTAGTGGGGCAACACCGAGCGCTGGATGATATTGACCGAATGAAAGTTGTCGTAGGCCGGTGAGCGGTAGCGGTTGATGTACTGGATCTCGGTGGTTTCTTGCAGATCGATCTGCCCGTCCCGCTCGATCTGGGCCTCCATCATGTCGCCGTTGAACACCACCAGCGGCAGCACCAGATAACACCGTTTTTCATCCCGCGCGATCTTGCGGTTACGGTAGAAATCCAACTCCGACATCTGCGCCTTGATGACCCCGAAAATGGCGTTGTAGATGGTGTTGGTGGCAATTGCCCGAAAATAGCTGCCGCCGTGTTTGCCCTGCCGGTCGTTGGTAATCTCGGAAAAGCTGTAGGCCTTTCGGGGGAAGTTGAACAGGTCGAGCTGGTCCCGCTCGGCCATGCCGCCCAGCAGCGAACTCTGGTCCATGTAACGACCGATCTCCTCAACCTCGTTGTGGTAGAACAGCGGCGCGGTCTGCATGTTGATGTCGCCGGAGTAGCCGCCCTTGGTATAGAACACCCACTTGTTTTTGGTGCTCTGTTTGGCCTCAATGACAACGACGGTGATGTAGGCGGTGCGGTCGCGTACCTCACTGATACGGTAGGCCACCAGATCGATCTCGTGACCCTTGTTGTCGTCCCGGTCCAGATAGAACTTGTTGGGGATGATCATCCACCCCTTGCGCTCAAACTGCATGCCGATCTGGTGCTCAAACTGGTGCCCGGTTTTTTCCAGAGCGAGTTTGATTTTTTCCAGTTCGTCGTCAGTCATCGGCTCAAGCTGTCGAGAGGGGTGCGTGTGATTGTCAGCTACAAACGTAGCATGCCTGAAGGAAGTGGGTATATTTTTGCCCTGATTTTACCCCTTTTTTATGTCAATAGGGGGTGAACCTCCCCGACCTTGTGGGTCGCTACCTTGTACACTCGGTGGATCAGAGCGCAAAAACAAGGGGTTGATCGCTGTCTATGAAACCACTATTCGCCATTCTGTTGAGGGGCCTTCTCTGTGGGGCAGTGGTCGGGGTCGTGAGTGGATGGTCCAGCCCGCTGGTGGAGTCGGCAACTGCCGCCGATAGCGGCCCCTGGCAGGTGGTGACGCTGGTGGGAGATGGCCGACCGGGGGATCGGGACGGTATCGATGCCCGCCTCAACTGGCCCACCGATCTGGTGGTGACCGACGACTGGACCGTCTATGTGGCCGACTTCGGCAACCACCGCATTCGCAAAATCGATCCGGACGGGCGGGTCTCCACCCTGGCCGGGAGCGGGCCGGGCTATGCGGACGGCAGGGGCGACAAGGCGGCCTTTTTCAACCCCAACGGGCTGGCACTGGGGCCGGACGGCAACCTGTATGTGGCCGATGCGGGCAACGCCCGTATCCGCAAGGTCACCCCCGATGGATGGGTCACCACTGTGGCTGGAGACGGTCTGCGCGGTGTGGTGGACGGACCGGGCAACAAGGCCCGTTTTGCCTATCCCACCGGCCTGACCTTCGCCCCGGACGGCACCCTGTTTGTGGTGGACCGCTGGGCCCATATGGTGCGCGCCATCGCCCCGGACGGGCAGGTGCGGATCGTGGCCGGGGGCGGGCAGGCCGGGTTTGTGGACGGCCCCAATATTCACGCCCGCTTCAACAACCCCTTGAGCATCACCTGGGACGATCACTGGGGGCTGGTAGTGACCGATCCGGGCAACCGGGCGATCCGTACCATCAGCCCGGACAGTGTGGTGCATACGCTGGTGGGTGGTAGCCGCGTCCCCATGCAGCGCTCCCCTTTTCGCTGGAATACCGGGGTGGTGAGCGATGGTCACGGGCGGCTGTATGTGACCGATGCGGGCCGTCTGCAGGTGTGGCAAGTGGACCGGCAGGGCCACTCATCGCGGGTGGCCGGCAGTGGCCGGGAAGGGGCCACCAACGGTCCCGGCGATAGCGCCCGCTTTGCTTTTATTACCGGGATTA
>JALWRU010000349.1 GCA_026994095.1 Nitrospira sp.
GGGTATAAGGCTGCCCGATGGTCAGCTCCCGCAGCCCGCCGGGGCCAGTAGCGGCCAGCAGTCGTTGCTGTTCATCTAACAATAATAGGCGTCCCCGGGGGAATAGCTCTGCCACCAGCGCCGCCTGCCATTCGCCAGCCTCTTGTCGATGCACACTGACGTGGATGAGAACGATGCGCTCCTCTGGCAGTTGCTCAATGGAGAGGATGCGTGATGGCCGCAACCGTTTGCGGGCCCGTTGGGCAAAGGGCGACGGCCGGGGTGGAGTGGCGGGCAGGTGCATGGCCAGATGGATGCGGGCTGTGCCGGGGGCCACACCGAGCAGCAGCTCGTGGGTGTGCCCCCGGGCGCGCACGGTCAAGGCCAGATGGTGGGGCATCGGTTCGCGCACCCGCTGGATAACTCCGTCGGTCAGGGCGGGCTGGATCTCACTCATCACCGCCTGAATTTCTGCCAGCGACATACCGCGAGACGGCCCGGACGACGCAGGCTTCAAGGGCGCTGATGGGGGGGCGGGATGGCGGGGTTCAGGTCCGTTCATGGGGCTGGGCCGATCCTAGCGCAGTGGCTACCCGCGCTCAAGTTCACTTCCATCAGGCCCGACAAAGGGAGACGGGAGCCGATGTCGGAAGTGCGGGTGGTCGGACACCTTCCGGCCCGTTCAGGCGGTCCACGATTTTTGGAGGTAAGAGCACGGCATGACCATATATCGACGTGTCATTCTGGCAGTAATGGCGGCCACAGTGTTGGGGGCAACCGGGCTGGTGGCGCTGGTGGCCACCCCCTGGGCACCACCGTTGGCGTGGGCATTGCTGGCGGGTGTGATGGTGGCTGGCATCATGGCCCTCACCCGCTGGGTCATGTCCCCCCTGGTGGAGCTGGTTCAGCGGATTAGCGGCCAACGACTGACCGCCAACGGTGAATTGATTGAGACGTTAGAGAAGACTTACGACTACCTGTGGCTGGAGTCCTCCCGCGAGGAGCAGCAGGTGGACAGTATGGTCTCTGAACGGATGAGCGGTTGGGTGAGGGCCAACGCCTCCCTGTCGATGTTGTTCGATCTGGTCATGGAAGAGGGCGATGCCACTGCGCTGGAGCAGCTCACCATGCAACACCTGACCCTGTGGGTGCAAGACGGTTCCATTGCGTATGCAGGGCTGTGGCGATCAGATGGAACCACCACCTACGCTGGTGAGCAAGCACTGCCGGACCTGCCGCCGGAGCTGACTGATCTGACCACAATCTCGACCCAGTATATGATTCAGCACAATGCCCAGACATGGGTAGTATTTCCTACCGGCGCGGTCGTTTCGCAGGATCATGCGCCGGTGCCAGAGTATATGGTGGTGGTCTGGTCCGGGGACAACGCCCCGCTGGAGACCGATCTGGCAGGAATCGCGGCTGCTGCCCGCTATCTGGGCACACGGACGGCGTCTCCAGCGACCGTATCCGCCCCGGTCTCTGACCCGACTGTTGCCACCTCTTATCCTCAGTACCGGGCGCGGACCTGTGTGCAGGCGGCCATGGAATTTGCCGATCAGGTGGAGGATGTGCTCAGTCACGACCGTTCCGATGGGGAGGCTGACAAGGGCCAGCTGGCCGATCTGGGCGGCGCGTTGCTGGAGGAGATTCAGCAGTTGACGGCAATCACAGGTAGCCGTGAGGCAGCGCCCCCTGCCGGGTTAGAAACGGTATTGCAGCAGGTGGTCAGCCGCCAGTTGGCACGACCGGGGCTGACTGTGGTGACCGATTTTCCTACCACCATGATCCCGCTGGGCGATGATCCGCAGATGGTGGCGTTGCTGGTGGATGCGCTGATGTATCACGCGATCAGGCAGACCCCCGGCGATGGCCAGGTCCGGGTCGGTTTTCATATGCAGGGGGATGAGCTGACGGTGCGGGTGACCCAGCGGCCGGAACAGGGCACCGAGGCACTGCCGGGCATCAATGATCCGCAGGGTGCGGTAGTGGCCGCGCGTCTGGCCGAATCACGGGGGGGCCAGCTGCAGGTGGACCCGGATTCGCAGGGCGGAACCACCTACACCGCTACCCTGCCCTGGGGCGAGAGCGCCTGATCACCAGGGCTGCGAGGACGGGTTAGCGGTCGGTGTCCCAACGGAGGATGCAGGCACCCCAGGTAATCCCCCCCCCAAAAGTGGCCAGCAAAATACGTTCGCCAGAGGCCATGGGGCCGCGCTCCAACGCCCGGTTGAGGGTAATGGGGAGCGATGCGGAGGAGGTATTGCCGTAGGTTTCGATGGTCGTAACGACCCGACCCTCTGGTAACTTCAGCCGCTTGGCCACCGCTTCCAGAATGCGCTTGTTGGCCTGATGGAAGACAAAGTGGCGAATGTCGCCGAGGGCCAGCCCATCCTGCTGCAGCGCTTCATTAATCACCTTGCAAAAGCGGGTAACCGCCATTCTGAACAAAGGGATGCCTTCCATTTTGAGGGTGTGCAATCCATCCTTCAAGGTGGCTTCGGACAGGGGCAGACGCGAGCCGCCAGCGGGCATATGTACGTGTTTCCAGCGGCTACCGTCGGTGTGCAGGATCACTGGGCCGACTACTCCACCTGACGTATTGCCTGGCTGCGAAGCCGGTTGGGCCTCAATCAGGGTGGCGCCCGCACCGTCACCGAACAGGATGGCGGTGGACGGATCGTGCAGGTCCAGAAAGCGCGATTTAACGTCGGAGCAGATGATCATTATCCGCTTGGCGTCCCCACATATAATACTGGCGCGGGCCATACTCAACGCCGCCAGAAAGCCGGAGCATGACGCCATGATATCCAGCGCCGAGGCATTCTGGAGTTGCAACCGCTGTTGCACCAGACAGGCGGTTGAAGGGAACGGCATGTCCGGCGAGGTGGTGGAGACGATCAACTGGTCGATGGTATCCGCCGAAACCCCGGCCTTTTTCAGCAGCCGTAGGCCCGCATGACCGGCCAGTGTGGCGGCGGTTTCATGGGGCTCGGCCCAGCGCCGGGAGGTGATGCCGGTGCGTTGCAGGATATCGGTTTCGGTCAGGCCCAGCCGTGGGCCAAGCTCCCGGTTATCAACCGTTGTTGCAGGCAGGTAGGTTGCGGTTTCCCGGATCACGGCACAAGGGGGCATGGCGCGATTGTAGGGTGCCGTCGGGGACCCGGTCAACGGCTGTGTGCTAACGGGTTGACCGTTGTCGAAACAGGTAAACCTGATGTGCTGTTTAGCCGAAACGGGTGAGTGGCTTACAGTGTGGTAGGCTTGCCACACAAGTCGTAGGGGGGCTAAGGATGGCAGTGAATACGATGGTGCAAACACGACCAGGGATCAGGGTAGTGGCGCGGGTGGGCGGCGTTTGTCTGCTCACATTGGCGCTGCTGTGGGGGTGTGCAGACCCCAAAGAGCGGCTGCAACGGCACCAGTTGGATGGCAAACGCTATCTGGCGGCTGGCAAGGTGCGCGAGGCGGTGATCGAATACCGCAACGCAGTGCAACTGGCTCCCAACTCTGGTGAGGACCATCTACATCTTGGGCAGGCCCTGTTACAACTGGGAACCGTCGACGATATTCGCAGCGCGTTTAAAGAGTTTACGCTGGCAGTACAGCACGACCCGGAGCTGCTGCAAGCGCAGTTAGAGGTCGGCAAGCTGTTGCAGTTGTCCGGTGACCTGGACGGTGCCCGCGAAAAGGCCGAACTGATTCTGGACCGTGTGCCTGCCCACAAACAGGGTCGCCTGCTACTGGCGCAGGCCCTGGCCGGTCAAAAAGAGACCGAGCGGTCCCTTAAACTATTCGGCCAGTTGGCCAAAGATTATCCAGAGTGGATTCAGGTCCATCTGGGTTGGGCGCAGGTATTGACGTCGGTGGGTCGCCCGAAGGAGGCTGAAGCGGCCCTCAGAAACGCCATCGCGC
>JALWRU010000350.1 GCA_026994095.1 Nitrospira sp.
GTGCCTAACGGCTGTGCGCGCCGTCGCAGAACGGTGCCGACTGGGTTTTTCCACAACCACACACGGCCACGGTCTTGTCTTCGGTCACTTCCACTACCGACGGGCCTACCCCGGAGCCCTTGTGGGCACCATCGCAATAGGGCATGTTCTGGGATTTATGGCACTGGCAGTAGGCCTTGGTCCCGGCGGTTTCATTGACGATATACGGTTTGTTCTGCATCTATTGCTCCTTTGACAAGGTGATCTGAATCGATATAAAAATGACAGCTGCGACCGGGCAGCCTTATGCTATTTCCTGATGGCCTCGATCTCAAGCACGATCGTAACCTCTTCGCCAATCAACAGGCCGCCGGTATCCAGCACCTTGTTGAAGTCCATGCCAAAATCCTTGCGGTTGATCTTGGCGTAGGCGGTCAATCCGGCCCGCACATTGCCCCACGGGTCTTTGCCCTCTCCTAGAATCTCGGTGGTGAACGTCACCGGGCGGGTTACACCCAACAGGGTGAAGTCACCGGTCACCTCGATTTTGCCGCCGGACTTTTTGAACTGCTTGCCGGTAAAGGTCATGGACGGATGCTTTTTTACGTCAAAAAAGTCTGCGTCCCGCAGGTGGCTGTCCCGCTTTTGATGGTGGGTATCCACCGAGGCGGTCTCCACCACCGCTTTGATGGCGCTGATGGTGCCAGCCTTGGTGTCCATTTGCATGCTGCCGGAAAACGTTTTGAAGCTGCCAGACAGGTTGGTAAACATGTGCCGCACGGTGAACCCCACCCGGGTATGGTCCGCGTCGATCATATAGGTCGCCGCCTGAGCGGTGGTGGTCAGCGCCAGCGACAGGACCAGCCCGATACCTGCGCGCATCCATTTGCCTCTGTTCATTGTCATACTCCTTGTAACATTACTCATCGTTTCATCGAACCTCTAACGGGTCGCCCGCTCGCTCCGCAAGGTGGCCAGGTGCCCGCGCAGGCGGGTTAAGGTGGCCACCAGATCCTGTTTTTCGGTGGTGCTTAGTGCCTCTCCCACCGCAGTCTGAACCGTCGCAAGGTGGGACGGCAGCACCGCATCGAGTTTTGATTGCCCTTGGGCAGTCAAGCGGATACAGACCGCCCGCGCATCGTTTTTGACCTCACGACGCTCCACCCACCCCTCTCGCTGCATGGCCTTCACCAGCCCGGTCACCCCGGCGCGGGAGACCAGCATACGGCGGGCGATCTCTACCATCGTTAAACCGTCTGGCACCGCCTCCAGCACGACCAGCACATCCAGCTGGCTCATACCCAGCCCCTGCCGTCGCAGGTTGTCCGCCACCTGATTGGATAGAAAATCGGCGCAGCGGATCAGGTTGAGAATCACCTCCGAGTTGATGCCCGCCGCCGGGATCAGCTCTTTAAAGAAGCGGGTCTCCACCTGCACCGGGCAGAACTTGTCGGCAGGAGATTCGACCTCGCCGGGGTGGGACGTTCTGGTTGGGGCTTCCGTCAATTTAGTTAACCTGTTAACAATGCTGCACGGCAGACAATACCATCGACCTGTTGACATCGCAAGTGGATTGATTGATTCCACCGGTCACAGGTAGCTGATCCGCTGGAAAAAGGAGGGGCTATCGCGTATATTTAGCAACGCTCTGATATTGATCCGTGTGTAAGTGAGGACCACATTACTCCGTGAGGTTTAACGGTGGAGGCGTAGTATTGCTACGGCTACTCCGATGCTAACGGTTCTCACCCTTTTTTAAACGGTACTTGTTTTTATGTCGCCAGAACTGGCCACCGCCCCAACACCCTCCCCCTCCGCTTGGCGCCGTTATACCAACCAGCTGATTGCCGCCCATCTGTCACCCTTGACCCGCTATCTGGATCGGGTGATTCAGGTGCATCCACGGGCCGAGGATACCGGCCTGCTGCTATCCCAGTTGGACACCCCGGAGACCAGCGTGGTCCCGGCGGATGAACCGTTTCCCTGTCTCACCGATACCGCCGATCAACCCACCGGCATCCTGTTGAACGGCAACCTCAACTACAGCCACGACATCCTCTCACAACTGGAGCAGATCAAACCCAATCTGGCCCGCTCCAGCCGGGTACTGGTGGTGGCTTACAACTCCTATTTAAGCGGTATCTACAAGCTGGCCGGACGGTTGGGACTGCGCAAGGGTCCATTGCCCACCACCTTTTTGACCCGTCACGATCTGGCCAACCTGTGCAAGCTGTCGGGCTTTGATGTGGTCCACTCCGAGACTGCTGGCTATTTTCCCTGGCGTCTGATGGGGCTGGGCAATGTAATCAACCGGCTGTTGAGTCTAATCCCCGTGGTGCGCTGGCTGGGGCTGGCCAACGTGGTGGTGCTGCGACCCATCATCGCCGAGGGCGATCATTTTCCCAGCCTGTCGATCGTTATTCCGGCCCGCAACGAGCGTGGCAACATCCTGCCTGCGCTGGAGCGGCTGCCGGATCTGGGCTGCGACATGGAGATCATCTTTGTCGAAGGCCATTCACAGGATGGCACCTGGGAAGAGATCGAAAAGCAGGCCGCCCAGTGGCAGGGGCCGCAAAAAATTGTCACCCTGCAACAGCCGGGCAAGGGCAAGGTAGATGCGGTGCGGGTCGGTTTTGCCGCCGCCAGTTGCGACCTGCTGACCATTTTAGATGCCGACCTGACCATGCCGCCGGAGCTGCTGGGCCAGTTTTATGAAGCCTACCGACAGGGTCACGGCGACTTCGTCAACGGCTCGCGGCTGGTCTACCCGATGGAGGGTGAAGCCATGCGCTTCTTGAACCATCTGGGGAACGTGTTTTTTGCCAAGGCCCTCTCCTGGGTGCTGGGCACCCCCTTGAGCGATTCCCTGTGTGGTACCAAGTTTTTCTCCCGCGCGGACTACGCCCGCATGACCCGCTGGCGGGATGACTTTGGCGACTTTGATCCCTTCGGCGACTTTGAGATGCTGTTCCCCGGAGCCGAGCTGGGTATGGGTGTGGTCGACATCCCCATCCGTTACCGGGCGCGCCAGTACGGCAGCACCCAGATCAGCCGCTTCCGGCATGGGGTGGTGCTGCTACGCATGACGGCGGTGGGCTTCTGGCGTATCAAACTGGGGGTTGGGCGTGGACCCGCTGGATAGCCCCGACCGGCATCAGGAGATCAGCTCCAAAATCCTGGGGAAACCGTCACTCAAGGCGTTTTATAGCGAGATATATGCGCGCTACGCCGACTGTCTGACCCGTTGCCCCGCCGACGGTGCCGTGTTGGAGTTAGGCTCCGGAGCCGGGTTTGCCAAACAGTTCATACCGGAGTTGCTCACCTCCGACACCATCCCCTATCCGGGGCTGGATCTGGTGGCCGATGGCACCTGTATGCCGTTTGCTGACAATAGCCTGCGCATGATCTGCATGATCAACGTGCTGCACCACATCCCCGACCCGGCAGCCTTTTTTGCCGAGGCCGTGCGCTGCCTGAAGCCGGGCGGGCGGCTGTTCATTACCGATCAAAATGTCGGCCCCATCAGTTCACCAGTCCACCGCTATCTGCACCACGAGCCGTTTGACCCCAAGGCCACCGAATGGGGCTTTCCCAGCAGCGGTCCCCTGTCCGGGGCCAACGGCGCACAGGCGTGGATCATCTTCAAGCGCGACCGGGCAGAGTTTGAACATCGTTTCCCGGCCCTGAAACTGCTTGGTTACACCCCCCATTCGCCACTGCGGTACTGGGCCATCGGCGGCCTCAAGGCATGGTGTCTGATACCCGGTTGGGCCTTTGGTGTGGCCACCTGGCTGGATCGCAGCCTGTGCGGCCTATGGCCCAATCTGGGGTCCTTTGTGGATATTGAGCTGGCCAAGAAGCACCCGACTTCCAACTGATATGGCGACCCTCCTGCCCCGCACCCTGTC
>JALWRU010000351.1 GCA_026994095.1 Nitrospira sp.
TGTACATCCAGCGCCCGAATGTGGGCCTGTCCGTCGGCCAGATTGGCCACCTGTGTGCCGTCTACCACCCAGCGCTGCAATCGCTCGCGCCAGTCGGCCTGACTGTGTTGTACCTCCGACAGGGCCAGTTCGGCCGATCGTTGGGCCTGCACCGCCTCGGCCAGCTCTCGCAGGGACTGCTGCTCGCGGATCTCCGCTACCCGTTGCACCAATGCCAGCCCCTTGCTCACTGCATCACCCTGGCAGCCAGCCGCTGTAACATGTGCTGGGTTTCATCCCATCCGGTCAGATCGTCCAGGCCCTGCTGCACAAAGGTTTCAATCTCATCCCTGAGGGCCACCGCCTGATCCAGATCGGCCCGGTTTCCCTGTTGATAGGCACCGATGGTGATCAGGTCACGGGCCTCTTCATAGACCGCCATCAATGCCCGAATCTGACGGGCGGCGGCAAGCTGCTCTGCATTGACCACCTCGGGCATGACCCGGCTGACGCTGTGGCCCACATCCACTGCCGGGAAATGCCCCACCGCAGCCAGCTCACGGGACAGCACAATGTGGCCATCCAGCGCCGCCCGCAGGGTGTCGGCAATGGGGTCGGACATATCGTCGCCCTCCACCAGCACCGTATAAATTCCGGTGATGCTACCGCCCCCCTCCAGCCCCATCCCGGCCCGCTCCAGCAGGGCGGGAATGGCCGAGAACACCGACGGGGTATACCCCTTGGTGGCAGGCGGTTCACCGATACTCAAGCCCACCTCACGGCGGGCCATGGCAAAACGGGTGACCGAATCCATCATCAATAAAACTTTTTGGCCCGCATCCCTGAAATACTCGGCCACGGCGGTGGCAACGTAGGCCCCTCGCAGCCGCATCAGCGGAGTCTGGTCAGCGGTGACTGCCACCACTACCGTGCGGGCGCGCCCCTCGGGGGTCAGCTCCCGCTCGACAAATTCGCGGACTTCCCGGCCACGCTCACCGATCAGGGCAATGACGTTGATATCTGCTGCCGATTGGCCAGCGATCATGCCCAGCAATTTACTTTTACCCACACCGCCGCCGGCAAACACGCCAATACGCTGCCCTTCACCCAAGGTCAAGAGCCCGTCCAGCACCCGCACCCCGGTGGACATGGGTTGATGAATGCGGGCCTTTTGCATGGGGTTGAGCGAGGTGCGATAGAGTGCCATCTCGCGTGCATCATCACCGGGGGTACAGTTGCCCTCGTCGTGCAGCGGCACACCCATCCCATCCAGCACCTGCCCCAGCAGATGACTGCCGACGGTCACGCTGGGTGAGTGCCCCACCGCGCTGATCCAGTCCCCCGGACGTACATTGGCCGCCTCTTGCAGCGGCATCATTAAAATACTCTGGTCGCGGAAGCCCACCACCTCGGCCCGCAATTTGGCCTGACCGCTGGCATCCAGCACATCCACCAGATCACCCACGCCGCAGTCGAGCCCTTCACCTTCCAGCAACAGCCCCAGTGCACGGGTCATACGACCGTACACCCGCACCTGGCGGGCTGCCGCCACCGGGCCGGTGGTCCAGTTCGGCATGATGCGCTCTGCGGTGCTCACGGGTTGGCCTCCAGCAGCGAATCCACCACCTGTTCAAAACGGGTGACCAGACGGGCGTCCACCGCGTTGCCACCGCCGCTGGCGAGCACTCCTCCGGCGGCCAGCTCCGGGCTGGGCACCAGATGGGAGCGGGTTTTCAATTCGTCCAGTAATGCAGGCTGGTGCTGCTCCAGCACCTCCAGATCCGACGGATGAATGCGCAAGGTCAACGGCGTATCGGGGGTGAAGTGGGCCTTGGCCGCTTCAATCCCGGCCACCACCACCGGATGTCCCTCGGCCACTTCGTAATCCAGCACCTGTCGAGAGATTGCCAGGGACAGGTGTAATACATCGGCACGGGCCTCATCTACCAGTTCGGTCTGCAACGAGTCCAACGCCTGTTGTACCCGTGTCAGCGCCGCCTGTACCCGCCGCACTGCCGATTCACCGGCCTCGTGACCGGCCCGCTCACCGGCGGCAAAACCGGCCTCGTAGGCCTCTCGCTCCAGTTCGGCCAGCCGCTCTTCAGTCCGTTTGGGCACCACGCTGCGCACCACCCCCACCGGACCGACCGGCGCGGGGGCAACCACCCCCGGTGTACCGGGCAGTGGCACAGCCAACACGCGATTGGTGGTATTGCTCAATGCCCCGGTGGTCGGCATGGCATCTCTTGATATGGTGTTACTCAAC
Organism: Nitrospira sp.; assembly: GCA_026994095.1. Lineage (GTDB taxonomy): Bacteria > Nitrospirota > JACRHL01 > JACRHL01 > JACRHL01 > JALWRU01. The sequence goes on from JALWRU010000351.1 coordinate 2,246, forward strand.
AAGGGCATCGCCTCCATCAGAACTACCTGCCGACAGCACGATACGGCCCTGATCCTCCAGCGCCTTGGCGGTACGCAGAATCTCGGTCTGGGCCTCTTCCACATCGCTGACCCGCACAGCGCCCTTGTCTTCCATATCCTCTTGCAGGATGACTGCGGCACGCTCGGACATGTTTTCGATAAACAGCTGGCGGATGGCCGGTTCGGTCCCCTTCAAGGCCACGGTAAGCACGTCGCGTTCGATCTCCTTGAGCAGTTCCTGCACCGCTTTGTTGTCCAGGCTGACCAGATCCTCGAACAGGAACATGCGTTTTCTGATGTTGTCGGCCAGATCCGCATTGACCTGTTCGATCTCTGACAGGACCTTCTCTTCCGTCTCGCCATCCACGTAGTTCAGTACGTCGGCGGCCGTCTGCACCCCGCCAGAGACGCGGGTACGAGAGCCGGAGGAACTCAGCAGTTCGCGTTTCAACACCGACCCCAACTCGGCGATGACGCTGGCGGGCACTTGCTCCATGGTGGCCATTCGCAGCACCACATGGGCCATGTTGTCATCCCGAAGTAGCGGCAAAATCTGACTGGTCAAGGGCGGGTCCAGATAACTCAATACAATGGCGATGGTCTGCGGATGTTCGTGTTTTAGGAATGCCGCCAAAGTCTTCGGATCGAGCCAGTTAAGTGACTCCAGCGCATCGGCCTCGGTCTGGATGCTCTCCAGCATCTGCTCGGCCTTCTCCTCCCCCAGGGCACCGACCAGAATGCGACGGATGAATTCGTCCCCACCGATGGTCGAGAAGCCGCCGTGGGCGACGGTGGTCTCGGCAAACTCACGGATCACATTGGCCACCAGTGATGGTGATGCGGAGGTGAGTTTCATCATGTGGGTGCTGAGGTTGTAGACATCCCGCGAGGCCAGATGGCGCAGGATGCCAGCCGCGGCTTCATCCTCTAGCGCCAACAGAAACAGGGCTGCCTTTTCGGAGCCGCTGAGGTTCTGTTCCTGTCGTCCCAATTCCATGGTATTCGTCCGTTGGTTCGGTGAGAGGGCTTAGCCCTCTTCGATCCACGCCTTCAACAGATCCGCCGCCTGACGGGGGTTCTCTTTGGCCATGCGCAACACATCCTCACGGGTGTTGGGCATCAATGCCTCGGTCTCCATGTCTTCAAACAGCATGGCGTTTTCCTGCTCCAGTTCGCCGACGGTCTTGGGCAACCCTTCCATGGCCCCTTCTGCCAATGCCAACTCCGGTGCGGGTACCATTTTCACGCCGCTGGAAACCACCTTCACCAGCGGTCGCAGCACCATCAAAATAACCATGCCCACCGCCAGCAACGCCAGCAGATAGCGGGTGGCCGGAGCCGCATACGGTTTGAGCTGATCGACCACCGTCGGCTCAAGGATTTCACCAACCTCCGGTAAGCCACCAAAAGCGATGCTGACCACCTCTACGGTGTCGCCCCGTTCGGCGTTAAAACCGACGGCCTGCTGGGCCAGTGTGGTATAGCTGGCCAATTGGGTGGTACGAGCCTCCTCGTCCAGCAATTCACCCTCTGCATCCGTCAATACCGCCTGGTCCACCAATACGGCCACCGACAGCCGCTCCACCTGTCCGGTCGGGCGAATGCTGTGACGTA
>JALWRU010000352.1 GCA_026994095.1 Nitrospira sp.
GTTATTGGGGGTGGTCTTTGTCCTGGGCACCGAGCGGGCGGTGCTGGACCCGACCCTGCGCACCGCACTGGCGGTGGGCTTTTTAGGGGCGTTTACCACCTTTTCGACCTTCTCGCTGGAGACCGTTCATCTGTTGCGTGAGGGCAGCACCCTGTTGGCAGCGGTGAACATGGGCAGTAACCTGTTGGTCTGTATCGGTGCCGCCTGGGCTGGGATGAGCCTGGCACGGCTGCTGTAAGCTGGGAGGATCAGCGCATGAAAGGTGTATCAGGAACCCGTCTGTTGATGCGAATCTTCATTCAGGAGTCCGACCATTTCGAGGGTCAGCCGCTCTATCTGGCGCTGTTGCGGCTGTTCCAGCGGGAGGGGCTGTCGGGTGGCACCGCTCTTCGGGGCATCGCCGGGTTCGGGGTCCATTCGGCCCTGCATACCGACCGCTTTCTGGATTTGAGTGATCACCTGCCCACGGTGGTGGAGGTGATCGATCAGGAGGCGCGGGTGCGGGCGCTGTTGCCGACCATCGATACCATGATGCAGAGCGGACTGGTGACCTTTGAGCAGGTGGAGGTGATCTCCTACAGCCACCCCAAGGGTATCCCTCCAGAATAGATGGCCACCTCCTGTCAACCGCTGGCGGGCTGGTGCGTTGTCATTGGGGAAGGTGGTACCGGGCTAACCCCGGTTGCCACCGGATACAATCAACGATGTGTGCGTACAGGGAGCGCTTGTTCTGGGTAACGATGGCAATCGAAGACCTGAAGTTTCGGACCCGCCAGCGGATGTGCTGGATATGGACGGATTTTTGGCAGAGGTCGCACCCCGGGCATTTGTGATGACCCGCTCCGCACTGCGTAACTCGGATGACGCGATGGATATTGTGCAGGATGCCATGTTCAAACTGGTAAGCAACTACAGTGACCGCCCCTCGGCAGAGTGGGCACCGCTGTTCTATCGCATCCTGCAAAGCAAGATTCGCGACTGGATGCGGCGGGAGAAGGTGCGTGGTCGGGTCCGTGGCTGGTTCGGTGGGTCCGGTGAGGGTGAGGACAGCGAAGACCTGCTGCAACAGGTGCCTGATCCCCGTGCCCAGACCCCGCTGTCGAGCCTGCAACAGCAACGCCAGAACAGTGCGCTGGTCACGGCGGTGGGGCAGTTGCCGGATCGGCAACGACAGGTATTTTTATTGCGCGCCTGGGAGGGCCTGGATGTGGCCCAGACCGCCCGGGCGATGGGCTGTTCTGCCGGATCGGTCAAGACCCACTATTTTCGTGCGGTGCGCGCCCTGCGTACCCTGCTGGAGGGGGAGTGGTCATGAACAACGATGACAAGCGTCACCCGCTGCAAGCGGGTGCCCCGCAATCGGATGAGGTGTTATCTGCTGCCGACAAGGCCCTGCTGGACTATGCCCGCGAGTCACTGGATCAGGAGGTGGCCGGGCTGGACCCGGCGGTGATGACGCGGCTGAACCGGGCCCGGCAGCAGGCCCTGGCAGGACGTGCCCGCACCCCCCGTGCGCGCCGACGCCAGAACCGTCGCTGGTGGTGGCCTGCCGGAGGGTTGGCGACTGCCGTGGCGGCAGGGCTGGCAGTTATTCTGCTGTCCCCCGGTCCAGAACTACCGACCGCACCGGTATTGACCGATCTGGAGATACTGGCCTCGGCGGAAGGGGTCGATTTTTACGAAGAGCTGGAGTTCTATCTCTGGCTGGCGGAGCAGGTCGATGCCGGTTGATCCGCTCACCATCGGTTTGATACTGGCCATGGCGGGCAGCCCACGGGCGGATTCTCCCAGGGATTTGCCTCGCAGCGAGGTATTGCCGTCGGCAGAGTTACTGGAATTTTTAGGTGCCTGGAGCACCGATGACGGGGAGTGGGTGGCACCGGAGATGTTTGAGCAGATGAATGTGCCTGAATTAAACAATACAGCGCCCGATGAGCGGGCCACAGAGCAGCGTCAGACACCCCGTCAAGGTCAGGAGGGCAGGTTGTGAACAGAACCTGGTTACTGGCTATTGGCATGGGGCTATTGCTGGCGATTCCGGCGGTTTCGGCAACGGAGGCCTTGGCCGAAGAGCCTCGCTGGACCGAATTGCCTGCGGCCCAGCAGCGGCTGTTGTCTGACTATGAGCAACGCTGGGACACCCTGCCCCCTGCGCAACGGGCCACACTGGTCGCCGGAGCCCGCCGTTGGCAGCAGATGAACAGTGCCGAGCGCCATCAGGTGCAACGTCATTTTGATCAGTGGCAACAGCGCCCACTGGCTCAGCGCAAGGCCATCCGCGAGCGTTTTGTGCGGTTTAAATCCCTGTCCAAGGCGCGTCGCAAGCAGGTGTTGCGCCAGCACCGCAAGTTTCGCGCACTGCCGGTGGAGAAGCGTCGTGAACTGCGCCAGCGATTTAAGGAACACCGGGTCGATCAGGACCGTCTACAGCGGCCTACTCGCCCTGCGGCAGATCGCACCCGCCCGACTACGGTTTTGCCCCACCGGGTGGTGCCGCCCAAACGCCCTCATCGTCCGACACCGCCACCGGTCCATCGACCGGTGGACCGGCCGACCACCACCCGCACGCTGGATGGTCGTTAGTCGGTCGGTTTACGGCCTGTCAGCGGGTGGTGTTGAGGTTCCAGTTGTAGTCGAAGTAGTCGTCGATACGGGCAGAGTCCGAGATCGGCTGACGGGCATTGGCGCGGATGAAACGGATGACCCCGGCCTCGCCGCCAAAGTCGTCCGCAAACCAGTCAAAAATCGACGAGATCACCAACTTGTTACCGTCGGCCTTTAACCCTTTGGCAGTGTTGTCCAGAAAGCGCCGCGCCTGTTCGTTCAACTGAAAATCGAGCCGGTCGCTGTCGAAGGCCTCCCGGCGCAGGTCGGGGCATGACAGGGATGCGCAGACAATCGCCATGTGCACCCGTGGGTCGCCCATGGGCCGCAGGATTTCGTGTTCGATCTGATGCAAGGTCATTTTTTTGCCGCCCACCTTACCGGCCTTGCGTTTCCAGACGGGTGTGAATAGCGATCCCGCGTCCTTGATGGATTTTTTGACCCGGGTATCGAGCACGGTCTTAATGGCCAGCAGGTTGTAGGCGTTGATCCAGAAGGCCATGGTCTGCTCACGGCCCTTGAGCATCGCCGGGTCGGCGGCTGCCAGTGCCGCTACCGCCCTGGGGTAGTCATCATCTGCCGCCCAGGCCTTGTAGTTCACTACATTTAACGGAATACCGCTGATCTGCCCCGGCGACACGTGTCGGTGCAGCAGTCGGTCAAGGGCGTCGAAATCGGCTGCCTGTGCCGTTGTTAACGGCAAACAAAAGGCCAGCAACAACAGCACCAGCAGAGACAGTACAAGGGGGCGCGCCGCAGGGGGCAGGGTGCCGGTGGACAGGTTCGATAGGGCGAACGGTCGGGTCATACCAAAGGTCTTTCTTTGCTTCGTTTATCGCTTGTATGAGCGTGGCTTATGGTACTCATTGGGGGGACCGTTCCGCAAAGTGCGGGGCACGGTCGACAGACACATCAACGGCGGCTCCAGCGCAGCCAGCGGGTCATCCATTTTTTTACAGTAGGGGTGAGGCGGCCCCGGTTGAACTCGTCGGCCACCTTCTTCCACATCTCGCCGTTACTGGGGTAGGGGTGGATGGTGTTGGCGATCTGCTTCAGGCCGATGCCGTGGGTGATGGCCAGGGTCATCTCGCCGATCATGTCACCGGCGTGGTCCGATACCATGGTGGCACCCAGAATGGTATCGCTGCCGGGTTTCAAGTAGACCCGCGCATAGCCCTCGTCGTCACCGTCCAGACGGCTGCGGTCGTTGGTGTTCATGGCCACTTCAACGATATCTACCGACAGCCCCTGTTCAGCAATTTCGCCTTCGGTGAGGCCCACATGGGCGACCTCAGGTTGGGTATAAGTAGCCCATGGGATGACCAAAGACGAGGTCTTCTGGCGGCTGGGGAAGAGCGCGTTGGCCAGCACGATGCGGGCGCAGGCGTCGGCGGCGTGGGTGAATTTATATTGAAAACAGACGTCACCAGCCCCGTAGATGGCCGAATTACTGGTGCAAAGCTGTTCGTTGACCACCACCCCCTTGCGCGGGTCGTACTGGACGCCAGCGGCTTCCAGCCCCAGCCCGTCCACGTTGGGGGCGCGGCCTACACCCACCAGAATCTGGTCGACCACGATCTCTTCGAGTTCACCAGCCTTGTTCTTGACGGTGAGGATGCGCTCGTCACCGCGTCGGGTAACCTTCTGCAAGGCGGTATGGGTGCGTATATCGATCCCGTCGGCCAGCAGGGATTGGGTAACCACCCCGGCTGCGCGGGCCTCCTCCCGCACCATGATCCGGTCGGCCTGCTCCAGCAGGGTGACCTGGCTGCCAAAGCGGGCAAAGGACTGGCCCAGTTCGCAGCCGATGGGGCCGGAGCCGATCACTGCCAACCGGGGCGGCAACTCTTTTAAGTCGAATACATTTTCATTGGTGAGCGGGTCGGATTCGGCCAGACCCTCAATGGGGGGTAGCACTGCCCGTGCGCCGGTGGCAATTACCGCCCGTTTGAAGTCCAGCACCTGCCCGGCCACCGACACCTGATTAGGGCCGGTAAAGACCCCGTCGCCCAGATAGACATCGACCCCCAGCCCGGTAAAGCGGGCCGGGCTGTCGTGGTGCGACATGTCGGCCCGCAGGCGATACATGCGCGCCATCACTGCGGCAAAATCGGCCTGGGCATTTTCGGTACCGGTGACCCCGAATGCTGCACCGGCGCGGGCATCGGACACGACGCGGGCAGAGCGGATCAAGCCTTTGGACGGTACACACCCCACGTTGAGGCAATCGCCGCCCATCTGATGGCGTTCGATCAACGCCACCTTGGCCCCAAGGCCCGCCGCTCCAGCTGCGCAGACCAGCCCGGCCGGACCTGCGCCTACCACCACCAGGTTGTAGCGCCCATCCGGGGTGGGGTTTTGCCAATCGGGCGGGGTGACCTCTGCATGCCACTGGTCCAGGTATTCGGTGCGTCGGTCGGCGGCGTCGGTCATGGGATTCCTATGGGTTTATGGCACGTTACAGGTACCAGAGGGCGGTTAAGCGGGTCCGGAATTTACTCAATTCAGTCCTATCGGTCCGGGCCGTCGAAGGATGCAAACAGGTGAGCGGATTGCTCTATTCCGCCGATAGAATGTTAACCCTGAAAGCAGGACAGCGTCCGGTGACGTTGCCTAAAAACGGACAAACTATATCGCTTTTGTCCCTATTTTTCTTGACATTCTCAATCAGTTACGCAAAATGACTGCATAAATCCGCACGTAACCCGCACCAAGGAGGAGCATCGTGGCGGAAGGATTTTCCAGCAAGCAGGCCCGGCAGATTGTCGGCATCACCGACCGTCAGCTCGGCTATTGGCGGCGTACCGAACTGGTGTGCCCCAGCGAGCGTACTGACGGCGGCCACGCCCGCTATACCTTTCAGGATCTGATTGCGCTGACCACCGCCAAGCGGCTGATCGACGCGGGTGTATCGGTGCAACGTATCCGCAAGAACATTGCCGCCTTGACCGCACTACTGCCGACCCTGGACCGCCCCCTGTCGGAGGTATCGCTGATGGCCACCGGCGATGTGGTGCTGGTATTTCATGGAGGAATGGCGTTTGAAGCGCTGTCCGGGCAGGAGTGGATCTTCCCGGTGGCAGAGCTCCAGCGACAGGTAGAAGCAGTCCGTGGTGATGCGCCGGAACAGGGCGAGTTGTTTGCCGGGTGGGACATGCAGCAACAGGCCGATACAACCGACCGGGATGGTGATGATCCCCTGGCGGTGGCCTCATAAAACGGAATAGATGAGGGACGATTGATGGAAGTCATTGCCATTGCCAACCAGAAGGGCGGGTGCGGCAAAACAACCACGGCGGTCAACCTGTCCGCCTGTTTGGGCAAGCGCGGCCAGCGGGTATTGCTGGTGGATCTGGACCCTCAGGGTCATGCCTCGTTGGGCATGGGGCTGGAAGGGGAGGACCGTTACGGCCTGTATGAGGTATTGCTGCGGCAGGTGGGCATTACCGAGGTGCTGGTACAAGGTGTGGCAGACGGAGTGGACCTGCTGCCGGGGACCATCTCGCTGGCGGCCATGGAGCATCTGTTGTCGGATGTCAGTGAGCGCGAGTCGCGTCTGCTGGCCCATCTGGAGCAGATCGCTGCCGACTACGATTTTTGCGTGATCGACTGCCCGCCGTCCTTGGGTGTATTGACGTTCAACGCCCTGCGCGCTGCCGACCGGGTGCTGGTACCGATGGAACTGAGCGCCTTTGCCCGCGGCGGGGTGGCGCGGGTGAATGAAACCATTGAGCTGGTTACCGCCCGCTACGGCAAAGAGGTCCCGGTGACCATCGTGCCCACCATGGTGGATCTGCGGTTGCGCTTCGCCAAGGATTTTTTGAAAGAGGTTCGCACACGTCACGGCAGCCAGATCGCCACCGCCATGATTCACGATACCGTGCGGCTCAAGGAGTCGGCTTTTCAGGGGGTGCCGCTGATCGAACTGGATGCCACCGCCGTAGGGGCCAGGGACTATGACCGGCTGGCACGGGAGATCATGGGCGAGGACATCAAGAAGGTCACCGTGACCGCGTTCCGCTCCAACGGCAAGGGTAAAAGCACCGGCACACCTCGCCAGCGCAAGACCCCGACCGCACAGGGCAAGCCGGCTGGAGCCAGCCGTAACGCGGCTGCCAGCAACGTTGCCAAGACCGCCAAAAGAGCCAGCAGCCCGGCCCCTAGCGCCAAGGCCCCCAGCGAGTCCGCCGCACCTGACCCTGCCGCCGCAGCTACCGCCAACCCTCCCACAGCCAAGGGCGGCAAGCGTACCGCTGTCAAGGCCGGTAACAGGCAGACTGCTGCCATTGCCGAGACTGCGGTTGCACTGGCTGAGCCGGAATTGGGGGGCGGTACCGGGGCCTTTGCTGAAGTGACATCGGCGTCGCTAGAGACCCTCCCGGATACCGATGTGGTAGCCGTCGAAGCCAGCACTGCCAAGACGACTGCTACCAAGGCAACCACTGCCAAGGCAACCACTGCCAAGACGAGTACTGCCAAGACGAGTACTGCCAAGACGAGTACTGCCAAGGCGAGTACTGCCAAGGCGACTCCGGCTCGAAAGACCGCCCTGCGTACCCGTAGTGGGGCCATGTTGGCCGAGGCGGTGCAGGCGGCGGTAGATACCTTGCAGGGTCGTCCTGACAGTACCAGCCCTCGCAATCGGGGCAGCCAGTCGCGCACCCCCCAGCAGGTGGTGTTGCGGTTCTCGGAACTGGCGGGCCGCAACGTACAATTGGCAGGCGATTTTAATAATTGGGTGCCGGACCAGGGCATCGATACCCGTATTGCTGAAGGGGTGTTCGAGAAGGTCGTGAAGGTGCTTCCCGGCAGCTACCAGTATCGCATCATCGTTGACGGGGTGTGGCAGCCGGATCCGGGCAACCCGGTGCGGGTTCCCAATGTATTTGGCGGCACCAACTCGCTGTTGCGGGTGGCCCGTGGCGCCCATAACAGTCAAGCCGGTCGGCCTGCGTGAGCACACCCGGGTCCACCACAGAGGGGGCGTCTTCCGGCGGCCCGTCGAGTGCTGCCAGTAGCCCGGATACGGGTGCGGCAGTGCGGGACCTGCCGCTGACCGGTGCGACCTCCAAGGGCCGCTTGAAGGCACTTCGCCCCCGCCCGCTGGAGCCAAAACCACAACTCTGTACCGTGATTCCCCTGTGGCTTCCCGGTGGTAGTACCGACTTTCCTGCGGCGCGGTTGGCACAGGCGTTGGTTACACAGGGGTGGAACACCTCGGTGATGACCGGCGATCCGGCCAATGCCGCACAGGTCACCGAACTGGCGGCACATCACGATGTGGTGCTGATGGCGGTGCCCTTTGCTCATGCCAACCGTCTGCAGATCGCCAGCCGCTGGGGTTCGGTAGTGTTGGCGGTACCGACCCGCAGGGAGGGGGTACAGGCCGCCTACCTGCAGATCAAGGCCTTGCATCAGGGCAACATCAAGGTGCCGGTGGGCATCATTATGGTTGATGCGGACCGACAGGAGTCGGCAGCGGGTCACTTTCATAAGCTGGCCGCTGGTTGCGCCCGTTTTCTGGAGGTAAACCTGCGCAGTTACGGCTACCTGCCTGCTCCGCCCAGCCCCTATGCGGCCGTCAACCTGCAGCCCGATGCACCGGAGCGGGTGGCGCTGGACGGGGTGGCCAGCCTGATCGGGGCGGAATTGCTGTCCCGTGGGGTATCACCGATGAAGGCCCGGTCGTGAGTTCCGCCCCGCCAGATATGGCCCCCCTGACCGCTGAACCGCTGCCCACAGGGGATGAGTTACGGCAACAGGTAGTGAGCGGAATCGGCAGCCTGCTGGGGGACGGCAAGGTCCTGCTCTCCCGGCTGCCGTTGCCCGGTTCACCCATCCTGGCGCAAGATGGTCAGGGGCTGCCGGTGGTGGTCAGTTTCGAGTCGGGCGACGGCCATCGGGCCATTTTTGACGGGGTGGCGGCGCTGGAGTCGGTGGCCACCCGACGGGAGTGGCTGATCGGCCTGTGCCCCACTATACCCGAGGCCGCCCGGTTTGAATCCTTGCGGCTGGTGGTCTTGACTCCAGAGATGCCCACCGGCTGGCCCCGGTTGGCGCTGGCCAGCGATCGGCTGACGTTTTTCACCATGCAGGCCATCGGCGTGGATGGCACGGTACGGATCCTGTTTACCCCGTGGCACGGGCACACACAGGCGAAGGGTTTGGATGGGGGTTCATCCCTTCGCCTGGCTCCGTTCCGGGCGCAGGAGGTGGAACTTAACGCGGAGGAAGCGGCCTTCTTTGCCGTGCCCTGAGCGGCCCGCTTTATTGCGCCCGCCCATTTGTGCCGTCGGGCACGTTAAACTAGTGCCATGACCGACGTCGCTGCCACGCCCCGTACCGTCCCATCGGCAGTGACCGGGATTCTGTCTCGCCTGCCCGCCTCCCCCGGCGTCTACCTGATGAAAGATCAGGCCGGTGGAGTGCTGTATGTGGGCAAGGCCAAATCCTTAAAAAACCGGGTACGCAGCTACTTTCAAAAGGGCGCTTCCCATACCGCCAAGACCCGCATCATGGTGCGCAAGGTGCGGGACATTCAGACCATCGTCACCCCCAGTGAGGTGGAGGCGCTGATCCTTGAAAACAACCTCATCAAGCGCCACAAGCCGCGCTACAACATCCTGCTCAGGGACGACAAGAACTTCCCCTATATCCGTCTGTCGTTGCAGGACAATTTCCCGCGCCTGTCGGTGGTGCGTAAAACCCAAAAGGACGGGGCAAAGTATTACGGCCCCTATGTGGGGGCCGGGGCCATGCGCTCCACCCTGCGGCTGATCCACAAATACTTTCCCTTGGCCGACTGTGACATCGTCATTGACGGCACCAGCGACCGGCCCTGTTTGCAGTACCAGATCGGCCGCTGCAAGGCCCCCTGTACCGGCTTGCAAAACCAGACCGACTACGGCGAAACCGTGGCGCAAGTCCGCATGTTTTTAGAGGGCCGTGAGTCGGAACTGACCGACGCCTTAAAAGCCCGCATGCAGACCGCCGCCGATACCGAGCAGTTCGAACTGGCCGCACGGCTGAGGGATCAGATCAGGGATGTGGAGCAGACCCTCACCCGCCAGCGCATTACCCATCCGGGCGGCGGCGAGGTGGATGTATTCGGCATTGCCCGCATGGGGGACTGGCTGGCCATTCAGGTGTTGTTTGTGCGCGAGGGGGCGTTGGTGGGCAGTCGGGCGTTTGTGTGGGAGGACCAGTCCGGTCTGTCGGATGCGGACCTGCTGGGGCCGTTCATTCAGCAGCTCTATCAGGATGGTATCCCTATTCCGGCTCGTTTGGCGGTGCCGGTGGTGGTGGCCGATGCGCCGCTATTGGGACGTTGGCTGAGCGATCTACGCGGCAAACGGTGCCATCTGGAGCAGCCCAGCAGGGGCCGGGGGCTGGCCATGTTAAAGCTGGCGGCCTCTAACGCCCAAAAATCCCTCGAAGACCGCCTGTCTGCCGAGCGGGTGGGGGAGCGCGGTCTGCTGGCCCTGCAACGCACCCTCAAATTAACAACCCTGCCCCACCGTATTGAGGGCTTTGATATCTCCCACATTCAAGGCGACTTGACCGTGGCATCGATGGTGGTATGGGAGGGCAGCGGGGCCAAAAAGGCCGACTACCGCCACTACCGCATCCGCTCCACCGACGGGCCGGACGATTTTTTATCCATGTACGAGGTGGTTACCCGTCGCTATCGACGGCTGCTGGATGAAAACAGACCCCTACCCCAGCTGATACTGGTGGATGGTGGACGCGGGCAGCTATCGATGGCGTTACAGGCGCTCCGGGAACTGGGCCTTAAGGATGCCGACCGGCCCGACGTGATCGGGCTGGCCAAGGAGCGCGGTGAGCGCTTTGAGCGGGTCTACCTGCCCGGCCGCAAGAACTCGGTGGCGCTCAAACCGGGGGCACCGGCCACCCGCATCCTGCAACAGATCCGTGACGAGGCCCACCGCTTTGCCATTACCTACCACCGCAAGCTACGCTCCCTGCGGATTCAGGACTCGGTGCTGGACCAGATCCCCGGTATCGGCAAGCTGCGCAAACGCGCATTATTGACCACCTTTGGCAGTGTGGAGGGCCTTAAAAAGGCCACCCTGGAGCAGATTGCCGCCACCGACCGCATCACCCCTGCGCTGGCGCAGGCCGTATGGGAGCATTTTCATTCGTGACCGTTTTTACCCCGGAGATTGGCTGCCACGTATCGGTTGCCGGAGGGCTGTTCAAGGCCCCGGCACGAGGCGCGGAGATCGGTGCGCGCTGCATGCAGGTGTTTACCCGCAACCAGATGTCCTGGCAGCACAAGGCGCTGGCCGATGACGAGGTGACCGCCTTTGATGAGGCGCGGGTCAGCCACGCCACCGGCACGGTCATGAGCCACGACAGCTACCTCATCAACCTGTGCTCGCCGGACCCGGAAAAATATCAAAAAAGTATCGACGGGTTTGACGCCGAGGTGGCCCGCTGCACCCGGCTGGGCATCCCGCTGTTAAATTTTCATCCGGGGGCACACATGGGCAAGGGGGTGGCGTGGGGCATTCAAACCATTGCCGACTCCTTAAACGGCGTGTGTGAGCGCTTCCCCGACAGCCCGGTCAAGCTGGTGCTGGAGACCGTGGCCGGGCAGGGCACCACCGTGGGCCGCACCTTCGAGGAACTGCGCGACATTCTGGCGCTGGCAGATCAGCCGGAGCGGCTGGCCATCTGTGTGGATACCGCCCACATCTTTGCGGCAGGGTACGATATCGGCACCGAAAAGGGCTGGGATGCCACCTGGGAGGCTTTTGACAAGGCTGTGGGCTTAAACAAGCTGGTGGCCTTTCATGTGAACGACAGCAAGGTGCCGTTGGGCAAATATGTGGACCGCCATGCGCTGATCGGGCGTGGCCACATCGGTCCTGCGGCATTTATCCGGCTGGTGACCGATGAACGGACCCGCCATGCACCCATGTTTTTAGAGACCCCGGCAGGTAACGAGGGCTACACCCAGGAGATCGACTGGCTGACCCGCGCCGCCCACGGTGAGGTGGGGCCGCTGCCCGAGATTGACGAACAGAAACGCGGATACTAGGAGCCTCACGGTGAAACGCAAAGGACCCAAAAATTACCTTAAAAAGGTGCGTGACCAGTACGAGGATTACCCCTATCCGCCCCGCGATCCGGTGGACGAGTCGCGGCGGCTGATGCGTACCTGGCTGGCGGAGTTGCCGCAGATCAACCACCACCTGCACAAGGGCCGCGCCTGTTATGACGGTTATCGGGTGCTGGTGGCCGGGGCGGGCACTGGTGACGCCACCATCGCGCTGGCCCATCAACTGGCTGACCGGGGCGGTCAGGTGGTATCGCTGGACATCAGCGAGGCCAGTTCGGCGGTGGCCAAAGAGCGGGCGCAGGTACGGGGTCTGAGCAACATCACCTTTGTACACGGCTCCCTGCTGGACCTGCCGGATGCCCTGCCGGAGGAGTTGCAGGCACCGTTTGACTACATTAATTGTGCCGGGGTGCTGCACCATCTGGCCGACCCGGCGGCAGGGCTGGCGGCGCTTAAGGGCATGGTCAAACCGGACGGTGGGCTGGGGTTGATGGTCTACGCCACCTATGGCCGTACCGGGGTGTATCAGATGCAGGAGCTGCTGCGCCGCATGGGTAGTGGCGACAAAAACATGGAGGCCCGCATCAGCACCGCGTGGTCGGTGATGGAGCATCTGCCCAACAGCAACTGGTTCAAGCGCGGCAACAACCTGTTCAGCGATCTGGAGGAGTATGGCGACGCCGGGCTGTACGATCTGTTACTGCACCCGCAGGATCGCTCCTACACCATCCCGGAGTTATACGACTGGGTGGAGGCGGCGGGATTACAGGTGGTGAACTTTGCCGAGCCGCTCACCAACCTGCGGCTGGACCCGGCCCAGCATCTGCCGGAGGGGCGTCTGCTGAGGCGCTTGCAGCAGTTGCCGGATCGAGAACGGTATGCGGCGCAGGAGCTGTACTGGGGTGACATTATCAAACACAACCTGTTTGTCAGCACCCGTACCGATACGGTTGCCACGGTCCACGATACGGCGCTGATTCCGTACCTGTATGACTTTTCAGAGCGTGACTCGCACCTGATTCTGGCGGAGCGCTTTCGCGAGGCGGCGGGCAAGACCGTGTCGTTCCAGAAAAACGAGTTCAGCTACAAGGTGCCGTCCGGCAAGTATGTGCACCACCTGTTCAAACGGATGGACGGGCAGACTTCGCTGGCGCAGATCATCGCCTCGGTGCGGGCCGAGACCGGTATCGGCAAGGTGGACGACAAGACTATTTTAGAGGATGCCGCCCCCACCTTTGCCGCACTCACACAGGTGGACCACCTGTTTTTGCGCCACCCGGATGTGACCCCCTTTACCGACCCGCTCAAGTAGCCCGTGCGGCTGATTCAGCTCACCGATACCCACCTGTTTGGGGACCGGTCCGGGGTACTGAAAGGGGTTAACACGCTGGCATCACTGACACAGGTGGTGGGGGAGATCGGCTCCCGGCGGGAACGACCGGCAGGACTGCTGTTGACCGGCGATCTGTCTCAGGACGAATCCCCCGCGTCTTACCGGCATCTGGTCGATGCACTGGCATCACTCAAGGTGCCCGGCTATGCCCTGATGGGCAACCACGATGATACCGGGGCCATGGACGCCGGGTTTGTCGGCAGCTCGATAGGCCGGATCGGTGAGATTACGGTGGGTACCTGGCTGGTGATTCTGCTGGATTCGACCCTTGCCGGTCAGATCGGTGGCAGCCTGTCTGACAGCGAGTTGGCGCGGCTGGAACGGTTGTTACAGCGCGACCCGAACCGGCCCGCGCTGGTGGTATTGCATCACCCGCCGGTCAAGACCGGTAGCGCATGGATGGATGCCATCGGCCTTAATAACCCGGATGATTTATTCGCTGTGCTGGACCGTCACCAGCAGGTGCGCGGGCTGGTGTGGGGGCACGTGCATCAGGCCTATGACGGCCAGCGTAACGGCGTGCGGCTGTTATCCACCCCGGCTACCTGCATCCAGTTTGCACCAGACGCCGCCGAGTATGCGCTGGATGATATTCCGCCCGGCTATCGCTGGCTGGAGTTATTGCCCGACGGACGGCTGGAGAGCGGGGTGGTGCGGCTCAGCCCAGCAAGCGGGTGAGCAACGCCTCATAAATCCTGGTGAGGGAACGAATATCGTCGGTCCTCACATGCTCGTCGATTTTGTGGATGGTGGCGTTTCTCAGCCCCAGTTCCGCCACCGGCACCCCCGCCGGGGCGATAAACCGACCGTCGGAGGTACCGCCACCAGTGGAGTGCAGCGGGGCCGAGCCGGTGACTGCCTCCACGGCTGCATCGATGCCGTCCAGTAGCGGCCCCGGTGCAGTCAAAAACGGCAGCCCGGACAGGGACCAGTCGAGGGTGTAGTTCAAGCCGTCTGCATCTAGCATCTCACGCACCGTTTGATCGATATCCTCCGGCGTGAGGGCCGGGGAGAAGCGCAGGTTGACGGTCACCTCCAGCGTACCGGGAATCACGTTGGTGGTGCCGGTACCGCCGTGGATGTTGGTGATTTGCAAGGCGGTGGCGGGAAAGTCGTCAGTGCCCGCATCAAACGAATGGCGGGCCAGCCGGTCCAGCGCCGCCAGCGCCCGATGGATAGGGTTCTCCGCCTGATCCGGGAAGGCCACATGGCCCTGCACCCCGATGATGGTCAGCACGCCGTTCATCGATCCACGTCGCCCGTGCTTGATGGTGTCGGCCAGTCGCTGGTCGGAGGACGGCTCGCCGATCAGGCAGTAGTCCGGTAGCTGATCCTGCTGCTGTAGCCACTCCACCATATGACGGGTGCCGTAGCGGGCGTCGGCCTCTTCATCGCCGGTAATCAAAAAAGAGAGGCTGCCGTTCGGGTGGGGAGTCTGCTGCAAAAACGACTCGGTGGCGCAGATCATGGCTGCCAGCGCGCCCTTCATGTCGGCGGTGCCGCGTCCGTATAGATGACCGTCTCGCTCT
>JALWRU010000353.1 GCA_026994095.1 Nitrospira sp.
C
This sequence comes from Nitrospira sp., assembly GCA_026994095.1. GTDB lineage: Bacteria > Nitrospirota > JACRHL01 > JACRHL01 > JACRHL01 > JALWRU01. Next base: position 2 of record JALWRU010000353.1, read on the forward strand.
GCCCTGCACCCAGGGGATCTGATCCTTGTTGACATAAGCGCGCAGACCCGGCTTGCTGACCCGCTTGAGGCCCTCAATTGCGGCCTGACCGTCTACGTATTTCAACGTCACCTTCAAGGTCGGATGACCACCTTCGGGAGTGAACTCAGCCACATCCTGCAGGTACCCTTTTTTGACCATCATAAGAAGAAGCCGTTGCTTCAACTTACTGGCCGGCATCTCCAGCGAGGCATGGCCTCGCATAGTAGCGTTGCGGACGCGGGTGAGCGCGTCGGCAATCGGATCTGTCATGCTCATGAACGCACCCCTTACCAGCTCGACTTGATGACGCCAGGGATGCGACCGGCCAGACTTTCTCTTCGAAAGCAGATCCTGCACATCTCAAACCGACGAATAAAACCCCGCGGCCGACCACACACCCGGCAGCGGTTGCGCACACGCACCTGAAACTTGGGCGTGCGGCGATTCTTCGCAATCATGGATTTTTTTGCCACGAATTAAATCCTTACTTCAGGCATCACGAAACGGCATGCCCAGATGTTTCAGCAGCGCTCGGCCCTGGTCATCTGTGGTTGCGGTCGTGACAAAACTAATGTCCATGCCGTGGATGCCAGCGATCTTCTCGTAATCGATCTCTGGGAACATCAACTGCTCTTTTAACCCCATGGTGTAGTTACCACGGCCATCGAATCCTTTGGGCGACACCCCACGGAAATCGCGAATACGCGGCAGCGCCAGCGACGTCAAACGATCCATAAACTCATACATACGAGAGCGCCGCAGGGTCACCTTGCAACCGATCGCCATCCCTTCGCGCAGCCGAAAACCGGCAATGGCCTTACGGGCACGAGTGATGACCGGCTTCTGACCAGTGATGGCGGCAATTTCTTCCGCCGCCACGTCCAGCAGCTTGCTGTTGTTGATGGCCTCACCCAGCCCAACGTTGACCACAATTTTGCTGAGGCGAGGAATCTCCATAGGATTCTTCAGCGCCAGTTCGGTGCTCAAGGCGGGACGGATGTCCGACTGATACTTTTCAAATAAACGCGACATGCTGATCCGGCTACTTCTTAAATTACTTCTTGTCTACGCTTTCGCCACAACGCTTGCACACACGCATCTTGCCGCCATCGGCCAGCAGACGCGCGCCGGTACGAGTCGGGGCACCACAGGCACCGCACACCACCATCACGTTGGACAACTCAATGGGGGCCTCGTACTCGAGAATCCCACCCTCTTGATTCTTGTTGCTGGGCTTGGTGTGGCGCTTGATTACGTGCACCTTCTCCACCACCACCCGGCTTTTGCCCGGGTTGATGGACAGCACCTTGCCGCGCTTGCCCCGGTCTTTACCGGCCAGCACCACCACCAGATCGTCCTTGCGGATCTTCGCCATTCCGGCCATTACAACACCTCCGGCGCGAGCGATACGATCTTCATGTACCGCTTCCAGCGCAACTCGCGGGCCACCGGGCCGAAGATACGGGTGCCGACCGGCTCCCCATCCTTGCCGATCAGGACCGCTGCGTTCTCATCAAAACGGATGTAGCTACCGTCGTCGCGGCGCACCTGCTTTTTAGTGCGCACGACCACCGCCTTGACCACATCACCCTTTTTAACGTTGGCATGAGGAATGGCCTGCTTAACGGTACCGACGATCTCGTCACCCACGCTGGCATACCGACGGCGAGAACCGCCCACCACGTGGAAACACATCAGTTTTTTGGCGCCGGAGTTATCGGCAACCTCTAACATGGTTTGTGGCTGAATCACCCTAGCACCTCAAGCACGCTCCACCGCTTGCTCTTGCTCAGCGGACGGGTTTCTACCAAACGCACACGACTGCCCATCTTGGCCACGCCGTTTTCGTCGTGGGCGTAGACCTTGGAACGCCGCCGAATCACACGCTTGTACAGCGGGTGGCGCAATTTACGCTCAGTCTGCACGACCACGGTCTTCTGCATCTTGTCGCTGACTACCACGCCTTCGATGACCTTTCTACTGGTCGCGCTCTTTTCGTTTTCAGCCGCCATTATGCTTTTGCTTTCTCGTTCAAGATCGTCAGCACCTGGGCCACTTCGCGGCGGATCGGCTGCACTTGGGAGGGGTTCTCCAGGCTACCGACAACTGCTTGAAAACGCAGGTTAAAAAGTTCTTTACGGAGCTTTGCCTCGTGGGCCCGAAGGCTGTCCACGTCCTGCTCACGCATTTCGTTCGGGGTCATTGGTGATCCTCTCTCGACACAATCTTCACCGGGATCGGCAACTTGGCTGCCGCCCGCTGCAGGGCGCCACGGGTCAACTCATCCGAAGCTCCCGCCATCTCAAACAGGATGCGCCCCGGTTTCACCACGGCGACCCAATACTCAGGCGAGCCTTTACCTTTACCCATACGGGTTTCGGCGGCTTTCTTGGTGATGGGCTTGTCCGGGAAGACCCGGATCCAGACCTTACCACCACGCTTAACGTGACGGGTCATGGCAATACGAGCAGCTTCGATCTGGCGACTGGTCAGCCAACCACAACCAAGCGCTTTCAGGCCGTACTCGCCAAAACTCAGGTCGCTACCACGATAGGCAGCGCCCTTCATCCGGCCTTTGAACGTCTTACGATGACGAATTTTCTTGGGGCTAAGCATCACGGACTTCCAACAGAAAAACCAGAACGAAACACAACAATCAGGCCTTGTTACGGGCCTCCGGCAACACATCACCGTGATAGATCCACACCTTCACGCCAATGCGTCCGTAGGTGGTGGCCGCCTCGGCGGTACCGTAATCGATATCCGCACGCAACGTATGCAGGGGAACCCGGCCTTCGCGATACCACTCGGTACGGGCGATCTCCGCCCCGGCAAGACGACCGGAACAGGTGATCTTAATGCCTCCCGCGCCAAACCGCAAGGCCGATGCCACACTCTTTTTCATGGCCCGCCGGAAAGCGATGCGCTTCTCCAACTGTACAGCCACACTCTCGGCGACCAGTACAGCATTAACCTCGGGCTTTTTGATCTCGCGGATGTTGATGTACACATCGGCGGCGGTCATCTTGTCCAGATCAGACTTGAGCTTGTCGACCTCGGCGCCTTTGCGACCGATGATCACACCCGGACGGGCCGTGTGCAGGTTCAGCCGTAGCTGATTGCCGGACCGCTCGATCTCAATTTTGGCAAGACCGGCGTGATAGAGACGCGCCTTGACCATCTTGCGGATGACCAGGTCTTCGTGCAGATTATTGGCGTAGTCTTTCTTTCCGGCGTACCAGATAGACTCCCAGCCCTTGATATAGCCGAGTCGAAACCCGGTCGGATGAACCTTCTGACCCAATGGTCGACCTCCTGCTAGGACTGATCACGTGGTGAAACCACCACGGTAATGTGACTGCTGCGTTTCAAGATGCGGTTGGCGCGTCCCTGTGCACCCGGACGAATACGCTTCAGGGTAGGCCCCTGATCCACCCAGATGCCGGACACAACCAGCTCGTCCACATCGCCGATTTCCAGATCTTCGGCGTTGGCGACGGCACTCTTGACGACCTTCTCTACCACCCGTGCGGCGGCCTGGGGCATGAACTTCAACGAGTTCAATGCGTCCCCGACGGCAGCTCCACGGATGCTGTCTGCTACGAGTCGGGCCTTACGTGGCCCAAGCCGCAAATACTTCGATGTTGCGCGCGCTTGCATGATGTACTACCTAACGAACCTTGCTCTTTTTTTCGCTCTTCACGTGGCCCCGATAGGTACGGGTCGGCGAAAACTCACCGAGCTTGTGACCCACCAGATTCTCGGAGACGAA
>JALWRU010000354.1 GCA_026994095.1 Nitrospira sp.
GCTGCCCGGTATCATGGAGGTCATGGAAGGCCGACGGGACCGTATTCGGGAGGACCTGGAGTCCGCCGAACAGATGCGGGCCGAGGCCGCCAAACTGAAGGCCGAGAACGAAGCCAACCTGGAGCGCGCCAAGGAGGCCGCCAACGAGGTGCTGGCCCGCGCTCAGGAGCAGGCCACCGCGCTGCTGGCTGAGAACGAAGCCCGCATGAAGGCGGAGGGCGAGCGCATTCTGGCAGAGGCCAACCGCACCTTGACGCAAGAACGCCAGAAAGCGGTAGCCGACCTGCGTGGTCTGGCAGCCGATCTGGCCGTTACAGCGGCAGGCAAGTTTGTGTCGGTCGGCATGGACGAATCGGCGCAGCTCAAGCTGGTTGACGACACACTGGATTCGCTCGAAGCCCAGTTCAAGAAATAGCACGGTTCGACCCCGGCAGTGATTGCCGGGGTCGGCTGGCTTGACATAAAAAACCTGCCGCCGATACACTTGGCCGGAAGGTTTGGTGTGAGGTGACCACTCTCCGGTTGCCATAATCCACCCACTCCCCCTTTTCGTTGCGTTCAAATTTTTGACCGGGTAACCGGTTGCTCCGCATGGCCGTTTGCGCCGGCAGATTATGCCGTGGGCGAATCGGTTGCCCCCACCCCCCTCCTTACCGTTTTAACATCGCCCATCATGGGCCTGTTTCGTTATTCCCGAAGAGAGTTCCATGTCACAAGACGATTCACTCAACCTCACCGAAGTTAAGCAGTTCAGCATGGAAGGCTTGACCGATTTTGCCACCAAGCTGGGGGTCGAAAACGTCGGCGGTATGCGCAAGCAGGACCTGATCTTTTCCATCCTGCAGGCCCACACCACCTCTGGTGGGCAGATCTTCGGGCGCGGGGTGCTGGAAATATTGCAAGACGGCTTCGGCTTTTTGCGCTCTCCGGACTATAACTACCTGGCAGGGCCGGATGATATCTATGTCTCCCCCAGTCAGATTCGTCGTTTCAGCCTGCGTACCGGAGATACGGTATCGGGGCAGATCCGCCAGCCCAAAGAGGGGGAGCGTTATTTTGCCCTGCTGAAGGTTTCGGAGATCAACTTTGATGCCCCGGAAAAGGCGCAAAAGAAGGTACTGTTCGACAACCTGACGCCGCTCTATCCGGAGGAGCACATCGCCACCGAGTTCAGCAGCAAGGAGTACTGCACCCGTGTGCTGGACCTGGTGACCCCTATCGGCAAGGGTCAGCGGGGTCTGATTGTGGCCCCGCCCCGCACCGGTAAAACGGTTTTTTTACAGAACATCGCCAAGGGCATTCTGGCCAACCACCCGGAGATCGTCCTGATTGTGCTGCTCATCGATGAGCGCCCGGAAGAGGTGACCGACATGCAGCGCGAGGTCAATGCCGAGGTGATGAGTTCCACCTTTGATGAACCGGCCGAGCGTCACGTGCAGGTGGCCGAAATGGTGCTGGAAAAAGCCAAGCGGCTGGTTGAGCACGGCAAGGACGTGACCATTTTGCTGGATTCCATCACCCGCCTGGCGCGGGCCTATAACGCGGTGATGCCATCTTCCGGCAAGATCCTCTCCGGTGGTCTGGACTCCAATGCGCTGCACCGCCCTAAACGGTTCTTTGGCTCGGCTCGTAACATTGAGGGCGGCGGTAGTTTGACCATCATGGCCACGGCGCTGGTGGATACCGGTAGCCGTATGGACGAGGTGATTTTTGAAGAGTTCAAGGGCACCGGTAACATGGAGGTCCATCTGGAGCGTCGCCTGGCCGACAAGCGGGTGTTCCCGGCCATTGATATTGCCGCCTCCGGTACCCGTAAAGAGGAGTTGCTGATCCCCGCAGAAGACCTCAACAAACTGTGGGTGCTGCGCAAGGTGTTGTCGCCCAAGGATACGGTTGAGAACATGGAGTTCCTGCTCGACAAACTCAGTCGCACCAAAAACAACCGGGAATTTTTGGACACCATGAACCGCTGATCCGGCGGCGAAGGTTCTGCTGTGGACGATTCCCGACAGGCGGCACTGCCTGAAGCGGTGTTTCTCTCCGACGTTCATCTGGCGTCGCCTGCCGATGACAATTACCGGCGTATGCTGGCCCTGCTTCGGTCGCTGGAGGGGGTGCCCCAGTTGTTTATTCTGGGGGATTTTTTCGACTTCTGGATGGAGTTTACAGCGGTGGTGCCTGCCCGCTACGTGAAGGTACTGGCGGCGTTGGAGGCGTTGAAGGACAGCGGTACCAGGCTCTATTTTATTGAGGGTAACCACGACTTTTCCATGGGGGCCTACATCACCGACACGCTGGGGGCAGAACTGCACCCGGCAGAGATGGAGGCGACTGTGGGCGGGCGCAAGCTCTATCTGGCCCACGGTGATTTGACCGATCAAAACGACCGGGGCTACCAACGACTCAGGCGGGTCTTGCGCTCACGGATTGTGGCGTGGGGGGCGCGCACCCTGGCCCCGAAGGCGGCCCTGTGGGTGGCGCGCTTTTTAGAGAAGAACGCCAGCGCAGGAATGGTGGGGGGAGAGAGGCTGCCCGACCTCATGCGCGAGGCCGCCCGTGCCAAGTGGCGGGAGGGGTACGACGGTGTCATGATGGGTCACTGTCATATGCCTGAATTTACAGAAGAATCCTTTGATAATCGCACCTGTTTTTATACCAATCTGGGGGACTGGATCAGTCACTACACCTATGTGGTGTTTGCCGAAGGACGCTTTGAAATGCGTACTGCGCCACCATTAAATGAGCCGGTCTAGGTGAGAGCGCTTCCCCTGCGGGAATATTGTGCTACAATGCCCGATTCTCTACCTGTGAGAGAGCTACTTTTTTTGACCTCTGTTTTTTGTAAGGGAGTGGGCTTGCCATGAAAGCCGACATTCATCCTGAGTACGAAGCGACTCCGGTGCACTGTGCCTGTGGCAGCGAGTTTGAAACCCGCTCCACCATGAAAGAAATCCAGGTGGAGATCTGCTCCGCCTGCCATCCGTTCTTCACCGGTACCCAGAAAATTGTGGACACCGAAGGTCGGGTGGAGCGATTCAAGAAGCGCTACGCCGCCGGTAAATAACCACCGCCTGACGCTAGGGGGTGCCGCCGATGGCCGACGAGCCAGTGCCCCGAAGCATATCTGCGGGGCTGTACGACAAGCTGTTGGCAATCGCCGAGAAGCACCGGGAGTTAAACGACCGGTTGGCGGACCCGTCCGTGGCCACCAACCCGGAGCTGTACCGCCGTTACGCCACCGAGGCCGCCGAGATCGCCGAGGTCAACGAGACCTTGCAGCGGTACCAGTCGGTATTGGCCGGGCTGACCGAGGCCGAGGAGGTGCTGGCCTCCGGTGATGCCGAGCTTAAAGAGCTGGCTCAACTGGAGCTGCTGGACCTGGTCGAGCAGGAGTCCACCCTGGCGGTGGAGTTGCAACGGCTGCTGGTCCCCCGTGGGCGGCACGATAGCCGTAACGCCTTTTTAGAGATTCGCGCCGGAACCGGTGGTGATGAAGCCGCCCTGTTTGCGGGCGACCTGTTGCGGGCCTATACCCGCTATGCCGAGGCCCACGGCTGGAAGCTGGCCGACGTGAGCGCCTCCTCCTCCGAGGCCGGAGGGTTCAAGGAGGTGGTGGTGGAGGTCACCGGCAAGGATGTATTTCGTCGCTTGCAGTACGAGGCCGGGGTCCACCGGGTGCAGCGCGTGCCTGCCACCGAATCCCAGGGCCGCATCCACACCTCTACCTGTACCGTGGCGGTGCTGCCAGAGGTGGACGACGGCGATGTGGAG
>JALWRU010000355.1 GCA_026994095.1 Nitrospira sp.
CAGTGGCCACGTGGGCCAGCGCCATCAGGCAGTCCACCGTTGCCGTGGCAGCCGCACTCCACTGCAATCGCTCCACATGGCCGGATACCCGCTCCCGCAGGGCGGTGTATATCCGGGTCTCCAGCCGTTCAATGCGGTCACCGGCGCTGAAGATACGGTTCTCCAGCTCTTTTAATTCAGAGGTGATAAAGCGCTCGGCATTCACCAGTGTCTGTTTGCGCACATAGTCGTCCGGCACCGGCTTCTCTGCCAGTTTGGCCTTGGTGACCTCAATGTAGTACCCAAACACGTTGTTGTGCCGTATTTTTAAGGTTTCAATGCCGGTGCGGGTGCGCTCCTGCTGCTCCAGCGCCGCTAAAATACCGCGCACATCGCGCCCCACCGCCCGTAGTTCGTCCAGCTCCTGATCGACCCCGTCGCGGATCACCCCGCCGTCTTTTAGGTGGATGGGCGGCTCGTCGGCCAGGGTTTGGGCGATGTCGGCCTGCACATCGGCCAGATCGTCCCAGTGGCTGGCAATCTGGCTGAGCAGCCGGGGGCCGGGGTTGGGCAGCAGCTTGCCGAGACCGGGCAGCATGGCCAACGCCGCACACAGGCTGGCCAGGTCACGCGGGACCGCACGGCCCATGGCGATACGGGTGGCCAGCCGCTCCAGATCGGAGACCTTGGCCAGGTGGTCGCGAATCGCTCCACGCTCCTGTTGATGGGCCACTCCCCAGGCGACCGCTTCCAGCCGTTTATGGATACGGTCCCGGTTCAGCAGTGGCCCGGTCAGCCAGTCGTGCAACAGCCGTCCGCCCATGGCGGTGCCGGTGCGGTCCAGCAGCCCCAACAGGGTGCCTTGGCGCCCACTGCTGGAGCGGCCCGGACTGTCGATACGGCGGGTCAGCTCCAGATTGCGCTGGGTGGCGGCGTCCAGCACTATGTAGTCGGCACTGTCGGCGATGGTCAATTTGGTGATCTGCGGCAGCGCGCTGCGCTGGGTTTCGCCTAAAAAGGCCAGCACTGCCCCTGCGGCGGCTACTGCCGGGGTGGGTTTGTCGATGCCGTAGCCCGACAGGGTCGCCACCCCCAGATGGTCACACAGGGCGGCGGTGGCCCGTTTGGCATCAAAGCCCGGCCCCTCGCGTGTTACTCCGTGCCAGTCCGGCTGCCACCCTTCGGGCACCAGCAGCTCTTTGCACTCCATGCGGGTCAGTTCGGCTACCAGTCGTCCGGGGCCTTCCGGCGCTGGCAGGTCCACCAGCCGAAAATCGCCGGTAGAGACATCCACATAGGCCAGCCCCACCTCCCCGTCTGCCGGACCGGGGCAGGCGGCGGCCAGATAGTTGGACTGGCTGCCATCCAACAGATGGTCTTCGACCAGCGTGCCGGGGGTGAGGATACGGGTGACTTCGCGTCGCACGATCCCTTTGCCTTGTCCCGCCTCTTCCATCTGCTCGCACATGGCCACGTTGTACCCGGCGCGAATCAGCCGGGCCACATAGTTATCAGCCGCGTGTAAGGGGATGCCGCACAGGGGTACCGGATTGGCACCGTTTTTATCCCGTGCAGTGAGGGTCAACTCCAGCACGCCAGAAGCCAGCTTGGCGTCGTCTTCGAACATCTCGTAAAAGTCGCCCACCTGAAACATCAGGATGGCGTTCGGGTGTTCGGCCTTGATACGCCGATACTGAAGCATCAACGGCGGCGCGGTCTTGCTCATTTGGGAACGGAGGAGGCGCTGCTGATGACGTTGGAGAGGTTTTTGCCCATCTTGCGCAGGCTGCGCTCATGTTTGCGCAACTCGTTCCAGGTCTTGATGCGCTCCGGCAACGAGAACAGGGCAAACGCCACCGCCCCGCCTAAAAACGTATAAAACAGCAGCCAATGCACCGCCAGCGGCGGGGTGGAGAAGGTCAAAAAGTGAACCACCACGGTATTGTCTGCATTGCCCTTGGCCAGCAGAAACACTCCAAACCCGGCCAGGACCAGCAATGCCAGACGAATCATGAGGACGCTCCTTCGATCTCGGCCCCCAACCGGGTAAAGACCGGGGCCAGTTTGTCGTAGGTGGCCAGCAACGCCTCCGGGATGACATGCACCCCGGCCACCGCTGGCATAAAGTTTACATCACCGGCCCAGCGCGGCAGCAGATGCAGGTGCAGATGCTCCTTGATGCCCGCCCCGGCGGCGCTCCCAATGTTAATACCCACATTAAAGCCGTCCGGATGGATGGCTTCAGCCATGGCCGTCTCGGCGAGGCGTGCGAGCATCATCATCTCTGCCAGGGCCTCCGGCGGGGTGGTGCTGAGGCGGTCTACATGGGAATAGGGCGAAATCATCAGATGGGCCGGATTATACGGGTAGGCGTTTAACATCACAAAACTGTGCTGGCCGCGCAGCAGGATGCCGTTGTCCCGATCGTTGCCGCTTTTGACCTTGTCGCAAAAGATGCAGCCGCCACTTTTGTCGCCTAAAATATAGTCAATGCGCCAGGGCGCCCACATCTGGCTCATGGGGTCTCCTTCAGCCGTTTGAGCACCGCCTGAATGTCGGCCCACACCTCTTTTTTGGCGGACTGATTGCGCAGCAGGTAGGCCGGGTGGAAGGTCGGCATCACCGCCATGCCCTCGTAGTCGTGCCAGTTGCCACGCAAGCGGGTGATGGGGGTATCACTGCGGCACAAGGACTGGGCGGCATACTTGCCCAGCGCAACGATCACCCTGGGGCGGATGGCCGCCAACTGACGGATCAAAAACGGCTCACAGGTGGCCAGTTCGGTGGGGGTCGGGTTGCGGTTGTCCGGCGGACGGCACTTGACGGTATTACAGATGTAGACCGCCGAGCGCGGCACCTTCATGCCCTTTTCGATGATGTCGGTCAGCAGCTTGCCCGCCCGCCCGACAAACGGCTCGCCAGACAGGTCCTCATCGCGGCCAGGGGCCTCCCCTACAAACACTACCCGGGCATTGGGGTCGCCCACACCAAATACGATATGGGTACGACCGGGGGCCAGTGTGCAGGCGGTGCAGCGATTCAACTCGTCTGCCAGTACGGTCAACGGATCGGCAGCGCTACTGTTGACCGGCTGCGGCTGGGCCGACTGCATGGGCGCGGTGACCTGCGGTACAGGAGTGGCGGTGATGGGGGTTGGCATCTGCGTGGGGACCTCTGCGGCCAGTTGCGGTGCTTCAGGCAGGCGTAAATACTCAATACCCGCCGTCGCCCAGTAGCGCAGATGGGCACCGATCTGGCCGGATGGTTCAGGGGGGGGCGAGGCCATCGGGCTACTCCTCCGGCTCAAATGGGCCCAACACCGCCTCCAGCCGCTCGATCATGGGCCACAGGTCGTTGGGGTCGTTGATTTCGGCCAGGTCGGCCTGTGCCGCGACCGTATCCCACCCTCCGGCCCAGACCGATGTGAGCCACGCGCCAGCGGCGTCATCTTTAAACCAGGCGTCACCAAAGCGCTGCTCCAGTTTGCCCAGTAGCTGACACCCCAGGGCGATGCCCAACAGGGTGCGGGCCTGATCAAAATAGCGGGCGGTGTCGTGCAGGTAGTTGTCGCGCTCAAAGCGCATGGCAACGGTCTGCTCCATGTAGTGCTCGTAAGGGTCGGCCTTGTCGGTCAATTCGCCGGGACCGTGCAAAAAGCGGGCAAAACGCAGGCTGCCGATCTGATAGCGCACCCGGTACAACCACCACAGGTGTTGCCGTTTGGCTTCGGCCTCCACGTCCACCCTGGGGGCGTGCTCGGCCAGCCAGAGCGGGTTGCCGGGAAGGC
>JALWRU010000356.1 GCA_026994095.1 Nitrospira sp.
GTGGTCAACAGGTTGGGTAGCAGCAGCACCCCCCGTCGTCGCTGGCCCTCACCGGGCTCGTCGTGGCTGTGTTCGGTCATTCGGGCAGTCTCCCCAGGATGCTTTCCCCCGCTACCACCTTCTGGCCCGGACGGACCCACACCTCGGTGCCTGAAGGCAGGTGTACATCCACCCGCGAACCGAAGCGAATCAGCCCGAAGATATCACCCTTTTGACCGATTACACCAGTGCCGGTCCAGTGCACGATTCGCCGAGCCACCAGTCCGGCGATCTGCACAAAACGGACAGAGTGGCCCTCGGCAGTGGTCATGGTGACCGCATTGCGCTCGTTGTGTTCGCTGGCTTTGTCAAAGCTGGCATTAAAGAACTTGCCGGGGGTGTAGGTGATGTCGGTCACCTCACCATCCACCGGGTAGCGGTTTACGTGCACATTAAAGACGTTCATGAAGGTGCAGACCCGAAGCCCCCCTTCGGTGCCAGGGTCTGCGCCCGCATGCAAGACCACCCCATCGGCTGGCGCGATCACCAGCCGATGGCCGGTGGGCACCACCCGTTTGGGGCTGCGAAAGAACCACACCACCCACAGGGTCAACAGCCCTGTGACCCAGCTGAACACCATCCAGCCAAGCACCACTCCCAACAACCACAACCCGGCGGCAATGGCGATAAAGGGCAGCCCCTCACGGGCAATGAGCGCACCCTCGGCAGTGGTCTTCATGATCGATTCAGCTGTTAGTTTTTGGTCTTGTCGACGATCTTGGAGTCACCGATCCACGACATCATGCCACGCAGGCGCTCACCCACCTCTTCAATCTGGTGGGCCCGGCTATTACGACGCAGGGCATGCATCTGCGGGGCACCGGCCTGATTTTCAAGGATAAATTCACGGGCAAACACACCGGACTGAATCTCACCCAGGACCCGCTTCATCTCCGCCTTGGTCTCGTCGGTGACGATGCGCGGGCCACGGGTCAAGTCGCCGTACTCGGCGGTGTTGGAGATGGAGTAGCGCATGTTGGCGATCCCCCCCTCATAGATCAGATCAACGATCAGCTTGACCTCGTGCAAGCACTCAAAATAGGCCATCTCCGGGGCGTAACCGGCCTCGACCAGGGTCTCAAAACCGGCCTGAATGAGCGCGGTCAAACCACCACACAACACCACTTGTTCACCGAACAGATCGGTCTCGCACTCTTCCTTGAAGGTGGTCTCAATGACACCGGCACGACCACCGCCGTTGGCGGAGGCGTAGGCCAGCGCGATCTGTTTGGCCTGACCACTCTTGTCCTGATGAACGGCGATCAGGCTGGGCACACCGCCCCCCTGGGTGTAGGTGTGGCGCACCAGATGGCCCGGCCCTTTGGGCGCGACCATAATCACATCCATGTCGTCGCGGGGGACAATCTGGGCATAGTGCACTGAAAACCCGTGGGCGACGGCCAACGCGGCCCCCTGCTTCATGTTGGGGGCGATCACGTCACGATAGATGGCGGCGTGATGCTCATCCGGCACCAGCATCATTACCACGTCGGCGTTGGCCACCGCCGGAGCGATCTCCTCAACCTTCAAACCGGAGGTCTCGGCCTTGGCCCATGCGCTGGAACCCTTGCGAAGCGCAACGGTAACAGATACACCGGACTCTTTCAGGTTCAACGCGTGGGCGTGGCCCTGAGAGCCGTATCCGACGATGGTCACCCGACGTCCGGTAATAAGAGAAAGATCGGCGTCCTTGTCGTAATAGATATCCATAATGGGTCCTCTAACTAAAAATGAAGATTAAAAGGGGTCAGGCACCGCCACGGCTGGCACCACGGGCCACCGCAATCTTGCCGGTACGCACCAGATCTTTGATGCCCAGCGGTCGTAACAGGTTGATGATGGCTTCCAGCTTGCCGCTGTCACCGGTCACCTCGACGGTATAACTGTTGGGAGACGAGTCCACCACACGGGCCCGAAAGATATCGACAATCCTGAGCGCTTCAGCCCGATCGGCCGGGCGGGTGTGGATTTTGATCAATACCGTCTCCCGGTGAACGTAATCCTTGTTGAAGGTATCCACCACCTTGATGACGTCAATGAGCTTGTTGAGTTGCTTGGTAATCTGCTCAATGATCCCTTCATCACCGGTGGTGGCAATGGTCATGGACGATACCGTCGGATCGGTGGTCGGTGCCACGGTCAACGAGTCGATGTTAAACCCTCGGGCCGAAAACAGGGACGAGATCCGCGACAGGGCACCAGCCCGGTTTTCGACCTTCAGCGACAGCACATGGGTTGCATTGCTGGTTGTTTTATTTGCCACGGTTGCCCCCCGAAACCCCTGCTTTTTTATTACTTTCCGATTTCTTGTCAGCCCCCTTGGCAGGCTCTGAATCCGGGTCGCAAAAGACCATCTGATGGTTGGCTCCGCCTGCAGGCACCATAGGGTAGACGTTCTCCAGCCGGTCGGTAACGATATCGACCACCACCGGTTTGTTGGTACTGAAGGCCTCCAGCAAGACCCCTTCAACCTCCGACGGTTTGGTGGCACGCAACCCGACCGCGCCATAGGCTTCGGCCAGTTTTACAAAATCGGGGGTGCTGGCCAGGTCGCTGTGGGAGTAACGCTCATCATAAAATAGCTGTTGCCACTGACGCACCATGCCCAGATAGCGGTTGTTGAGAATGATAATCTTGACCGGCAATTCAGAGATCACCGCAGTCGCCAACTCCTGAATATTCATCTGCACACTGCCGTCGCCGGAGATGCAGATGACCAGTTCATCCCGATGGGCGGCCTGCGCTCCCAGTGCCGCAGGAAAACCATACCCCATGGTGCCAAGACCGCCGGAAGTCAGCCAGTGGCGGCCATTCTCGATATGAAAATACTGGGCGGCCCACATCTGGTGCTGGCCTACGTCGGTGGCCACAATGGCCTTGCCCTGGGTCAGTTCATACAGTTTTTCGACCACAAACTGGGGTTTGATCACCTCATCGCTGGACTGGTACCCAAGCGGATGCTCGGCTTCCAACTCCGCCAGACGATTTTCCCAGGAGGTGCGCTCTTCCGGGTCGAACAGCGGCCCATCCAACTCTTTGAGGGTGGTAATCAACTGTGCCAGCACATGTTTGACATCCCCCACGATGGGCACATCCACGCGGATATTTTTACGAATCGAAGTCGGGTCAATATCAATATGGACGATCTTGGCGTTGGGAATGAACTCATCGACCTTGCCGGTCACCCGGTCGTCAAAGCGGACGCCTACGGCGATCACCACGTCAGACTCATACATGGCCATATTGGCCTTGTAGGTACCGTGCATCCCCAACATGCCCAGGAAATTGGGATCGGTCCCGGAAAAACCGCCCAGCCCCATCAGCGTATTGGTCACCGGGCAGCGCAACAACTGAGACAGTTTGGTCAACTCTTTGGAAGCGTCTGCCGAGACCACACCGCCACCGGTATAGAGGATTGGCCGTTTGGCCCGCCGAATGGTGGTTGCGGCCTTTTTAATCTGCCCCTTGTTGCCCTTCAAGGTTGGGTTGTAACTTCTTAGAGACACGGTTTCCGGGTACGAAAACTCTGTCTGGGCAAAGGTCACATCCTTGGGCAGATCGATCAATACCGGCCCGGGACGTCCGGTGCGGGCGATGTGGTACGCCTCTTTGATCACTCCGGCCAGATCGGCCACATCGGTCACCAGATAGTTATATTTGGTGCACGAAATCGTGGTGCCAACAATATCGGCCTCCTGAAAGGCGTCGTTACCGATCAGAC